>JACDAN010000239.1 GCA_013695385.1 Actinomycetota bacterium
GGCCTGAACCGCCTGGCCCCCCTCTTCCGGCTCGCCCTCGGCCTCGGTCTCGGGTTCGGGCTCGGGTTCGGGCTCGGCTCCGGCCACCGGGACGGCCTCCTGGACGAGCTCCCCGCGAGCCTCGCGCGCGGCGAGCTCGATGTGGGCCGGGATGCCGCAGAAGCGCGTGCTGGGCAGCGCGGCGTTCGGGCAGCGCTTGCCATTCGAAAGGATCGCGGCGCAGCGCCCGGAGAAGTCCTCACCGGCTTCCCCACCGGCAAAGGCGGCTTCGGCCTCCGACGCGGCGAACTCGGCTTCGGATTGGATGTCGACCTTCCACCCGGTGAGACGCGCGGCGAGGCGGGCGTTCAGGCCCTCCTTGCCGATCGCGAGTGCCAGCTGGTCCTCGGGGACGATGACCGTGGCCTCCTTCGTGTCATCGTCGATGTAGACCTCGCGAACCCTGGCCGGCGAGAGTGCCTTCGCGAGGAAGCGGGCCGGCTCCGTGTTCCACGGGATGATGTCGATCTTCTCGCCGCGGAGCTCTGACACCACCATGCGGACGCGGGAGCCTCGAGGCCCGACGCAGGCGCCGACAGGATCGACTCCCTGGGCATGCGAGACCACGGCGATCTTCGAGCGGTAGCCCGGCTCGCGTGCAACGCCGCGGATCTCGACGAGGCCGTCGGCGATCTCGGGCACCTCGAGCTCGAACAGCGTCTTGATCAGCTCGGGGTCCCGGCGCGAAAGGATGACCTGAGGCCCCTTCGTTCCCGAGCGGACCTCGGTGATCACCGCCTTGATGCGACTTCCCTGCTCGTAACGCTCCCCGTCGACCTGCTCCGAACGGGGAAGCAGCGCCTCGACCCGCCCGAGGTCGACCAGGATGTTGTTGCGGTCGCCCGCCTGTTGAACGATCCCGGTCACGACCTCCGTGACGCGATCGACGTACTCCTCGTACATGATCAGGCGCTCGGCCTCGCGAATCCGCTGCTGGATCACCTGCTTTGCGGTCTGGGCCGCAATGCGGCCGAAGTTCTCCGGCGTGACGTCCTCGCGCTCGACCTCGTTCTCGGGCACCTGCTCCCAGTCGATCTCGAGGTCGTCGTCGGTGACGAGCGTGTGCTGCTTCTCTCCCGTCTCCTCCTCGATCTTCTCGAGGTCGTCGTAGGCCTTCTCACGCGCCTCCTCGAGAAGCCGCTCCTCGAGGTCCTTCGCGATGTGAATCGCGAACACGCGGAAGTCGCCCTCGTCGTCGATCTCGACCGTGGCATGCCGGAACGAGCCCGGCGTTTTCTTGTAGGCGGCAAGCAGTCCGTCGCGGAGGGCGTCGACGAGGATCCCGCCCTCGAGATTCTTGTCGCGCTCCAGCTCCCGAACTGCCTCGACGATCTCGCGGCTCATCTACACCCTCTCCTCGGTCAGGTTTCCCCGGACGATGGCGTCGTACGGGATCTCGAACTCGTCTCCGTCCGTGGACACGCGGATTGCGGCCGGGTCAGCGGCGACGATCTCTCCCTTGAACCTCTTGCGGCCGGCGATGTCGATGGCCGTCCGCACCGAGACACGCCGGCCGACGGCACGCTCGAAATGCGCCGGGGTGCGAACAGGGCGCTCGATTCCCGGGGACGAGACCTCGATCGCGTACTCACGAAGGTAGTCGCGGAGCACGTCGGTCACCCGCTCGCAGAGCGCGTGGTCGACTCCCTGCGGGTGGTCGATGAAGACGGTGAAGCGCTCCGGTCCGGAGAGCTCGAGCGCCAGCACCTCGACACCCGGAATCGCGCCTTCGACCTTGGCGCCGATCTCCCGGAAGAGCGTCTTCTCCTTCGTATGGATGTTGGTCATCTGGGCCCTCTCGCAAGAAATGGGCGCCTCGCGCCCATTTCGTCCTGCAACTCGGAAATGTGGTGTTTCGAGGATAGCAAGGGCCTTTCAGCATCACGACTCGATCACGATCGTGACCGGGCCGTCGTTCACGAGCTCCACGGCCATCCGGGCACCGAAGCGGCCAGTCGCCACCTCCACGCCGAGCTCGCGAAGGGCGGCGCAGAACGCCTCGTAGTGGCGCTCGGCCGGCTCGGGCTGCGCCGCCCCGGAGAAGCTCGGGCGGTTGCCCTTGGCCGTGTCTGCGATGAGCGTGAACTGGCTGACGACGAGGGCCTCGCCGCCGACGTCCAGAACCGAACGGTCGAAGCGGCCTTCGCCGTTCTCGAAGATCCGTAACCGGGCGACCCGGTCGGCGAGTCGCGCAGCATCCTCCACGGTGTCCTCCCGCGCCACGCCGAGCAGGACGCACAGGCCAGGCCCGACCTCCCCGACCGTCTCGTCGCCAACCGCCACCCGGGCCGACACAACCCGTTGCACGAGGGCTTTCACCGTAGTGGGGGGTCTAGCCGAGCTCCCGGATCCGGGCGGAGTACTGCTCGCTGTCCGGGTTGAGCGAGCTCGCAAGCTTGTAGTGGCCGTTCGCCTCGGCCGCCCTGCCGAGCTTCTCGAGGCAGCGCCCGAGCGCGTAATGCGCGTAATCGTCGGCCGGAGAGAGCTCCAGGAGCGCCCGAAACTCCGATTCGGCCTCCTCCCAACGCCTGATCCGAAAGTACGCGATGCCCAGTGCCTCGCGGATCGAGGCCTTGTCGGGCTCTCGGCGCTTCGCCTTCTCGAGGGCCACCGTGGCCTGGGCCGCAAGGCCCTTCCGGAGGTGCGCTCGCCCTTGCTGGAAGAGGTCGTAGGTGTCACTCATGGCGCTCCGGCTCAAGGTAGCCGACGCCGCCGGGCGAGTTCTCAGCCGAGGCCGTACGAGCGGAGCGAGACGAGCCCGCGGAGCCGGTCCCTCGCACGCAGCCGCTTACGAACGGCGCGGAGCACGCGGCGGAGCTCACGATGTGCGTCTCTGGCGGCCGCATCGGCCTCGGACGCCGGGCCGAAGCGGGCGGCTCCCAGCGCGCCGGCCAACGCGTCACCGTCGACCCGGAGCCGATCCCTGAGGCGTCTGCTCAGATCGCTCGGGGTCGCGCTCGCAGGCAGGGCGACTCCCTGGTCGGCGAGATACTCCGTGAGCTCGGATCGAACGGCCGAGGCGACCTGGCGCGGGTCCTGCGTGACATAACGGGCACGCCGACGACCTGTCTTCGCGAGCCAGAGGAGTGAGAGCAGACCGAGGACGATCAGCAACAGCGCCCCGAGGATCGGGAGCCCTCCTCGCCCGTTCTCGGACGATCCATCTCCCCCGCCTCCGGCGACTGCCCCGCCCGGACCCCGTTCGGCGCCGCGGGGCCGGTCGTCGGGCGACCCGGTACCGAGCCTCGAGCGCAGCACATCGAGGCCGAGGGCGGCCGCCGCAGCCCCGGCGAATGCCGCAGTAGCACCGCTCGCGTCGAAGAAGAGCGAGGAGGCGGTGTACGACCCCCGCAGCCGTCCCCGGCCGGGCGTTGGGTCGAACGGCAGCCAGCCATAGCCCTCGAACCACACCTCGACCCATGTGTGGGCGTCGGTGTCCGCGACCGTCCACTCACCCGTGGTCTCGTCGAACCGCCCGGTCGTGAAGCCGGCGGCGACCCGCGCGGGGATCCCGAGATAGCGGAGCATCAGCGCCATCGAGCCGGCGAACTGCTGGCAGTAGCCGCGTCTGTGGCCCGTTACGAAAGCGACGAGCGGCGGCGCCGCAGCCCGGACGGGCGGGTGCTCGTCGTACCGGAAGTCACCGCCGGTGCGGAACCACGCCTCGAGCGCCACAGCCGCGGCGTAGGGATTTCGAGGACTCCCGACGACTCTTCGCGCCTGGCGGTACAGGGGCTCGTACGCGGCGAGATCGGGATTCTCGGCGAAGAGCTGTTCAACGAGGCCCTCGCGGGCTGTCGCCCCGAAAGGCGGAGCGTCGACGAAGCGCTCGACGCTGAGGAACGGGCTGGACTGGACGAGCTCGTCGGGGTAGGTCGGCTGCGAGCGGGCAAGCTGCGAGGGAGTCGGCTGGGCGGCAAAGCTCCAGACCGAGTACTTTTGCCCGCGCTCGAGCCGGCCGACGTATGCGATGCCTGACCCGTAGGCGCCGGCGAAGCCTCGCTGAAACGCTACCGGCACGCTCGCCCCGACGAGATGCGTGTCCTGGAGTGCCTCCACGGTGACGTCCTGCCGCAGCCAGTTCCGAGGCTCGAACCCACGCCTAGGCACCAGCGGATCTCCGTCGAGGATGTCGCGGTCGCCGTCGGCGAGCGTCTCGATCGCGCCTGAATCCTCCAGCCACAGGTCGTCCACGAAGACGTCGAGCGTGGTCGCCCGCCAGTACGGCGAGCGGCGCGGCGCCTTGATCTTCAGCACCGTCGTCGGCGTCTTCGGGAAGTCGATCCCGTCGTAGTCCGAGTTCCAGACGTACTGGACGCTGACGGGTTTCGCATCGCGCGTGTACGGCTCCCACTGCTCCCAGGCGAGAAACCCTCCCTTGGCGACCGAAGGCGAGCCGACGGCGACGAGCGCGGCGAGGAGGACGCATCCGCCGACGACGGCGGCCTGACCTCCGGCCCGGCGTGCCCCCGGGCGGAGTGCAGCAAGCAGGAGCAAGGCGGTGGCGAGCATGAGCGCGCCGCGCGTCGTCGTCGCCGCCTCCGGTACGAGCGTCACGGGCCAGGCGGCTCCCGCGAAGGTGGCGGCGGCGGCGAGGATCGGCCGCCGGGCTGCGACGGCGAGCGACGCGAGCACCGTGAACGCGAAGACCGCAAGGACGAGGACGCCGTGCATCCGCTGCCGCTCGGGCTCGAAGGGGAGGGAGACCTCGTAGTAGTCGACGACCCCGTTCCCGAACCGCGACAGCGCAGGCCCGAAAAAGTCGGCGCCGTGGAACGGCCGGGCGTCGAGCAGCGAAAGGTCGAAGGCCATCGCGGTGACGACGAGGAGCGCGGCAATGCCAGAGAGCCAGCGGAGGCGCCCACCGGGAACGAGTGCGACGGCGATCGCCAGAGCAGCCGCGAGGAGAAGCTCGCCCCCCGCGGGCTGCGCCTCGAGCGTGCGCCACCCGTTTGCGATCAGGGCGGCCGGAAGGAGTGCCAGGAGGGCGGTCTTACGCATGGGCGACGTCCGTTCTTCCGGCTCCGAGGGCCGAGAGCAGATCAGTGCGCCGACGCAACACGGCGACCGGGATTCCCAGCCCCTGCAGCCGCAGGACTGCTCCTTCGGCTCGGACCGCGGGACGCACGCCCGCGAAGCTCGATGCATCGACGAGCACGACGGAAACGTGCTGCCGAGCAGCCGACCGGTCGATGAGCGTCTCGACGAGGCTGGGCCGGAGCGCCGCGGTGACCACGACGAGGTCGCGCGCATGCGCGGGGCCGCCGGCCTCGTGGTCGAGAACCGCCTCCACGGCCCGCACGCCCGTCTGCTCGGCCGCGGCCAGGGTCTCGAGCGCCCTCGGCCAGTCGCGCTCGTAGGACCGAACGGAGAGCGTTTCCGGCTGCCGTCCGCTCGTCACGACCAGTTGCGCCGTTCGGCCTCGTCTGGCGTGCGCCCACAGGACGGATCCGGCCGCGCGCACCTGGGCATCGAAGCTCGAGTCCGGCGGGTCCCCCGTGCCGAAGCCCGCCTGTGCGTCGAGGACGACGGAGACCTCGTCCCGCGGTGAATCCTCGAGCTCCTTGACCATCAGCTGGCTCCGGCGGGCGGTCGTCGGCCAGTGCACCCGGCGTAGCGACTCGCCACTCTGGTACTCGCGCACGCTGTGCAGCTCGTAGCCGGCGGAGCGCCGAAGCAGCATTCGCCCCGCACCCTGGGAGCGCAGGCCCCGCTCGGAAAAGAGCGCGTTGATCCGGGCGAGGCGCGGGTACACGAGCAGCGCGCCGCTCGCCTCGAGGAATTGCTCGCGCCGGGCGAGGCCGAAGGGATCCTCGACGACTACGCGCGCTCCGGTCAGGCGATACCGGCCGCGGGGGACACGTAGGAGACGGTCGACGGCCCGAAGGCGGCGCCCCTCGCGAGCCACGAGGAGCTCGCGGTCGCCGAGCGGGCCTGCCGGATCGTGGAGCACGGCCGTTGCCGGCAGGACTCCGCCGTCCGCTTCGAGCTCGACGCGGATGACGATGTCGTCACCCTCGGTCGGCTGCTCGCGGTCGACGCGCCGGTGAAGCTGGAGAGGCCGGGCGAGCATGTTCGTCCAGATCAGTGCCGCCCCGACGGCCAGCGAAAGGCCGACTGCCGGCGCGTACAGCGCCTGCGCCCCGAAGGCCCACGCGGCGAGGTACGTGCCGGCGCCCAGCAGGAGGGTCAGGCGGCCTCGGCTGGTCACGCGCCCGCTAGAGGGGAACCGGGGTGCGCTCGACGGCGTCCGCGATCAGCTCGGCGGCCCCTAGACCCCCCGCTCGCGCCTCCGGGCCTAGGATCAGCCTGTGGGCGAGGACGGGCTCCGCGACCGCCTTGACGTCGTCCGGGAGGACGTACTCGCGGCCTTCGGCCAGCGCTCGCGCCTTGGCCACCCGCAGGAGGGCGATTCCCGCTCGAGGGCTCGCACCGAGATAGAGGCGCTCGTCGGCGCGTGTGTGCCGCAGGAGCGCGACGACGTAGCGGTTGACGCTCTCCTCGACGAAGACGCGCTTGGCGTCCTCCACCGCCTCGATGATGTCCGTGGCGCTCGAGACAGCCTCGAGCGTGTCGAGCGGCGGCGCGCTGGTCTGCTCGCTCAGCATCTTCGCCTCCTCGGCGAGCGGTGGATAGCCGATCGAGAGGCGCATCGTGAAGCGGTCGAGCTGCGCCTCGGGCAGCGGATAGGTGCCTTCGTACTCGATGGGGTTCTGCGTCGCCAGCACCATGAACGGACGCTCGAGCGGGTAGCTGAACCCGTCCACCGTCACCTGGTTCTCCTGCATGCACTCGAGGAGCGACGCCTGCGTCTTCGGAGAGGCACGGTTGATCTCGTCGACGAGGAGCAGATTCGCGAAGACCGGCCCCGGGCGGAACTCGAATTCGTTCGTCCGCTGATCGAAGACATTGACGCCGGTGACGTCCGACGGGAGCAGGTCGGGCGTGAACTGGATCCGCGAGAAGGAACAGTCGAGGGAGCGGGCGAGCGCCTTGGCAAGCATCGTCTTCCCGACTCCCGGGAAGTCCTCGATGATCAGGTGGCCCTCGCTGATCAGGCAGAGGACGGCGAGGCGGAGTGTCTCCGCGGGGGCGTGGATTACCTGCCCGATGTTCTCGGTGACCCTGTCGAGGGCGCCGCCCGTGGTCGCGACCGACGCCGGTTGCTCAGCCGGACGCTCTGCCACCATCGGTCTCCATCAGCCGCTCCACCTCGTCGAAGATCTCGGCTGCGATGCGTGCCTTCGGCGCCTTCTCCACCTTTCGCTCCCCCGCCTCGGAGATCAGGACGACCTCGTTGTCCGGCGATTCGAACCCGATGTCCTTCCGGGCCACATCGTTGTAGACGACGAGGTCGGCATTCTTGCCGGTCCGCTTCGTCCTGGCGCGAGCGAGCCCGTCCTCGCCCGTCTCGGCCGCAAAGCCGACGAGGATGCGGCCGTTGGCCGACTGCCTGCCGAGGGCGCTCAGCACGTCGTCGTTCGGCTGCAGGTCGATGCGCCAGACCTCGCCGTCCTTCGGGCGCTTGTCCCCACGCGGCTCGCTCGGCCGATAGTCCCCGACCGCGGCCGCCATCACGACGACGTCGGCGTCGCCGAGCGCCAGCGTCTCGCGCCGCAGGTCGGCGGCGGTTGATGCGTGGACGACGGGGACCCCACCGGGGGGCGCGACCGCGAGGTTCGAACCGATCAGCGTCACCTCCGCACCCCTGCGCCGGGCTTCTTCGGCGAGAGCGACGCCCATGCGGCCGGACGAGCGGTTTCCGACGAAACGAACCGCATCGATCGGCTCCCGGGTAGCACCGGCGGTGACAACGACCCTTCGGCCTTGTAACAGACTGTTACTTGGCCCGAGAAGGGCTTGGCATCGTGCGAAGATCTCTTCGGGCTCGGCCATTCGGCCCAGGCCCTGTCCGCCTTCGGCCAGGTCCCCCTCCGAGGGGCCTACGACCTTCACCCCGCGCGCAACGATCAACTCGAGGTTGGCCTGCGTGGCCGGATGGCGCCACATACGCGTGTTCGTGGCCGGCGCGACGAGGAGAGGGCCGTCGTGCGCCAGAGCCGCCTCGGTGACGAGGTTGTCTGCGAGACCGTGAGCGAGCTTCGCAAGCGTGTTCGCCGTGAGCGGTGAGATCACATAGAGATCGACCCGTTCCAGGTGGGGGTAGAGCGAAGTCTCCGGGTTCCTGCGTGCCAGTGCGTTGAACGTCTCGGCGCGAACGAACCGCTCCGCACCGGGCGTGACGAGGGGGATCACCTCGTGGCCGGCGCGAACAAGCAGCCGTACGAGCTCGCACGCCTTGTAGGCGGCGATCCCCCCGGTGACCCCGACGAGAACCCGCGCCACGGGCGTTACCTACCGCTTGTACTCGTGCTTGATCTTGCCCTCGGCGACTTCTTCGAGAGCGATCGTCAGGTAGTTCTTCGAGCGGGATTCGACGAGCGGCGGCGGAAAGTCCTCGAAGGTGCCCTCACCGAGCTGGTGGTGGTAGTTGTTGATCTGCCGCGCACGCTTGGCGGCGACGATCACGAGGCCATAGCGATCGGGCACGCTGGCCAGCAACTTGTCGATTCGAGGATGGATCACGAGGCGGACATGGTACCTGCGGCCGCGATTCGCCCGCGAACGATCTCCAGGACTTCCTCCGCGGCGCGATGCAGGTCGTCGTTCACGATCACGTGGTCGAACCGGTCGGAAAGCGCCAACTGCTGCCGTGCGAGGGCCAGCCGCTCCTCGATCTCGCCCGAGCTCTCGGTCGCCCGGGCGCGCAGGCGTCGCTCGAGCTCCTCGAACGTCGGGGCCGTGACGAAGATGGTGAGGGCCTCGGAGACTTTCTCCTGGACGTACATCGCGCCGTCCGTCTCGAGGTCGAGGAGGGGGATCCTGCCGGCGGCGCGAATCCGATCGATCTCGGATCTGAGCGTTCCCGACCGCTGACCCCACGGAAAGGTCACGTACTCCAGGAATTCCTTCTCGGCGAGCTTCCGGTCGAACTCCGCGGCGGGTAGGAACCAGTAGTGCTTGCCGTCCAGCTCGCTCGGACGGCGTTCGCGCGTCGTCGCCGAAACGGCGAGCTCGAGGTCGGGCATGCGCTCGAGGAGGATGCGCTCGATCGAGCCCTTGCCGGCGCCGGACGTGCCGGTGACGACGAGGACCGGCGAACTAGCGGCGGAAGAGGCCAATGAGCTCGGCCCGCTGACGGTCCGAGAGACCTCCCACCGTCTTCGACTGGCTGATGCGCGCCTGGGTGAGGAATCTTCCGGCCTTCACGCGTCCGAACTTCGGGACGGCCATCAGGATGTCGAAGACCTTCGCCGTGGCGACGTATTCGGGGGGCCTGCCGAGGATCTCTTCGATGTCGGCGAGCCCGTTCTTCAGGTCTCGCTTCAGCTGCGCCCGCTTCACGCGGATGTCGTTCGCGCGCTGGAGGGCCTCCATGCGCTGGTCGCGAGACCGCGCCGGCGCCTGGGCCTGGGTCTTGACGGAGGCCACGGCGCGGGATACTAACAGCTTGTCCAGAGCGATCATTTGGCCGTATATGCAGGAGTTTTATTTGTTGTCCTTTTTGACAGCGCAAGTTGCGAGGCTGGCGCATGCGCGATCCCGCGGGCGGCGAGCGGATCCTCGAACCCGAGAGCTGCGGCTGCTTTGTACAGGTCGGCCCGGACACGGTGAGGGGCTCCGGGGTCGGTGAAGAGCGCGGTTCCGACAGCAACGGCGCTCGCTCCGGCGGCTATCAGCTCGAGCGCATCGCGTCCGGTCGAGACTCCTCCCATCCCGACGATGGGCAGTCCGGTGGCCCGGTAGCACACGTACACGGCGGCGAGAGCGATCGGCTTCAGCGCCGGTCCGGAGTAGCCACCCGCGCCGCGGGCGAGGCGTGGGCGGAGAGTCTCGTCGTCGAGGGCCAGGCCCCGGATGGTGTTGACGAGCGAGAGGCCGTCGGCCCCCGCCGCCTGAGCCGCGCGGGCCACATCCGCGATGTCCGGCAGCGCCGGCGAGAGCTTTGCGTAGAGCGGAAGCGGCGTCTCGGCCCTGCACGCTGCGACGATCTCGGAGGCCGCTTCGGGCGCCTCGTCCACGTTCGGGCACGAGAGGTTGAGCTCGATCGTGACATCGGAGAGCCTGGAGCAGGTCTCTGCATACTCGTCGGCCGAAAAGCCGCCGACGGAGACCCAGATCGGCAAGCCCAGCCCGCGAAGCTGCGGGAGCACGACGGCGAGGAAGCGTTCCCGGCCGGGATTCTGGAGGCCGATCGAGTTCAGGAGGCCGTGGTCCGTCTCTGCGATCCGAGTCGGGTCGTTGCCCTCGCGTGGGAGCGGTGTCACCGTCTTGGTGACGAACGCGTCGAAGGCGCGGGCGACCTCGGGCGTTGCGAGGGCGTCGAGGCAGCCCGAGGCGTTCAGGAGCACGCAGCCGCCTCCAGCACGGGACCCTCGACGCAGAGCCGCTTATACGTTCCGTCCAGGTCGACCGCGCACCCGTAACAGGCGCCGTATCCGCAGGCCATCGGCGCCTCCCAGGCGAGTTGCGCGCCGGGGAAGAGTGCGCCGACGGCCTGCAGCATCCGCTCCGGTCCGCAGGCGAGCACGTCATGGCCGGCAGGGAGGAGCTCTGTGACAAGCCCGGGCTCGACCGCGACCTCCGACCCCGGAAGGAGGGCGGCGGCCTCCGCGTGATGTGCCGTCCGGAAACCGAGCACGGCGGGTGGGCCGCCCAGCTTCTCGGAGAGATACGGAAGGGGCGCCATGCCGATGCCGCCCCCGACGAGGAGCGGCCGGTCGACGTCGAGCCGAAAGCCGTTTCCGAGCGGCCCGAGGATCGCCAGCTCGTCACCCGCTTCCAGCGCTGCGAGTGCGCGGGTGCCCCGCCCGACCGGCTCGAACAAGAAGTCGAGCTCTCCCGGTGGGGCGAGGCAGAGGCTCATCGGCCGTGGCAAGACCCGGCCGGGCGCCTCGAGCATGAAGAACTGACCCGGGATTCCCGGTTCCGCCCGGCCCCGTTCCACGCGCAGGAGCCGATACGGGCCGACAGGCTCGTTGGCGAGGACGCTATGCCGTCCGCGGCTGAGCATCGATGCGCTCCTGGAGGGAGAGGACGTCCTCGCCGCGGGCGTGTGCGATCGCGTGAACCGCTGCCGCGGCCCCGCTCGCCGTCGTGATGCAGGGGATACGCGCGGCGAGTGCGGCCTCCCGGATGCGATATC
Source organism: Actinomycetota bacterium (assembly GCA_013695385.1). Taxonomy (GTDB): domain Bacteria; phylum Actinomycetota; class Thermoleophilia; order Gaiellales; family Gaiellaceae; genus JACDAN01. The sequence goes on from JACDAN010000239.1 coordinate 11,246, forward strand.
CGTCCGTCCGGGCTCCCGATCCCTGCGGCGTGTTGATCACGAGATGGCAACGGCTGCGGCGGAGGAGATCGACGACGGTCGAGCCCTCCCCCGTCTCCGCAACCTTTCGAACGTGCTCGACCGCCAGGCCCGCGGCCGCGAGCGTCCGGGCGGTTCCGCTCGTCGCGGCGAGGGCGAAGCCGAGCCTCGAGAGCGCGGTGGCCACGGGCACCACCGCACGCTTGTCCTGGTCTCGCACCGAGAGAAACGCAGTGCCCGATGCCGGAAGTGGCCGGCCCGCCGCGCGCTCGGCCTTTGCAAGCGCGGTCGGGTAGTCGGCGGCAGACGCCATTACCTCGCCGGTGGAGCGCATCTCCGGGCCGAGAACGGCGTCCGACCCGGGAAAGCGCCTGAACGGGAAGACGGCCGCCTTGACACTGACCTGCTGCAGATCGTTCAAAGCGGGCAGGTGGAGGTCGGCCAACCGGGTACCGGCGGCCAGGCGGCAGGCGGCATCGACGAGGTTGAGGCCGATCGCCTTGCTCGCGAACGGCACGGTCCGTGAGGCGCGGGGATTCGCCTCGAGGACGTAGACAGACCCGTCGAGAATCGCCAGCTGGACGTTCACGAGCCCGACGACGCCGAGCGCCGGAGCGAGCGTGGAGACGGTCTCCTCGATCTCGGCCCGCAGGGCGGCATCTAGCCCGGGAGGCGGAAGCACGCAACTGGAATCGCCCGAGTGGATGCCGGCTTCCTCCACATGCTGCATCACTGCGGCGACGAACGTCGTCGCCCCGTCGCAAAGCGCGTCGACGTCGATCTCCAGCGCGCCTTCCAGGAAACGGTCGACGAGGAAGCGGGAGCCCGGATGGACGTTCGCCGCGACGCCCTCCGGTTCGTAGCAGACCGCCATCTGCCGCCCTCCGAGCACGTAGGACGGTCGCACGAGCACCGGATACCCGATCTCCTCGGCCGCCGCGATCGCCTCGGACTGGGAGCTCGCCATGCGCCAGTCGGGCACCGCGATCCCGAGGTCGCGGCAGAGCGAGCCGAACCGCTCCCGGTCCTCCGCAAGGTCGACCGCGTCGAACGGGGTCCCGAGGATCGCGAAGCCCGCCGCCTCCAGCGCCCTGGCGAGCTTGAGCGGGGTCTGGCCGCCGAATTGGATGACGACCCCGACCGGGTGCTCCCGCTCGCAGACCGCCAGAACCTCCTCGATCCCTAGGGGCTCGAAGTACAGCCGGTCAGAGGTGTCGTAATCGGTGGAGACCGTCTCGGGGTTGCAGTTGACCATCACGGTCTCGAAGCCGAGCGCCCGAAAGCTCTGCGCCGCGTGGACGCAGCAATAGTCGAACTCGATCCCCTGACCGATGCGGTTCGGGCCAGAGCCGAGGATCACGACCACTCCCCGCTTCCCGGTCGTCTCGGGCGCCGCTGGGGGTGCGGGGCCGGAGGGGACAGTGCTGTGAGGCACGGCCCCGCAAGGCACCGTGCCGCCAGCGGTGTCAGGCAGTGGCGGAGCCGGGCTCTGCCCGGCGGGAGCGACTGCCGGCGAGACGGGCGGGGCTTCGTCCGCCTCGCCCCAGGTGGAGTAGTAGTAGGTGGAGGCAGCCTCGACCTCACCGGCGCAGGAGTCGACGCGGCGGAAGGCAGGGCGCACGCCCCACGCTCTCCTCCGCGCCCGGACGGCGTCCTCGGACGCGTCGCACGCCACGCCGATCTCGCGGTCGGACAACCCGAGCCGCTTCAGACGGAGGAAGTCGTCGGCGACGAGCGCGTCGAGCGAGTTGATCTCTTCGACCGCGCGCCCGACGCGCGCTAGTTCCGCTTCGAACCACGGGTGAAGGCCGGTGGGCTCCCAGGCGTCGTCGATCTCACGCGCGCGGCGAGCCTTCAGGAAGGCCTCGGTGAACGTTCGCCCGATTCCCATCGTCTCGCCGACCGATTTCATCTGTGTCCCGAGCGTGCGGTCGGCGCCCGGGAACTTCTCGAAGGCGAAGCGTGGGAACTTGACGACGACGTAGTCGAGAGTGGGCTCGAAGCTCGCCGGCGTCGTCCCGGTCAGGTCGTTCGGGATCTCGTCGAGCGTGTAGCCGACCGCGAGCTTCGCCGCCACCTTCGCGATCGGGTACCCGGTCGCCTTCGAAGCGAGCGCCGACGAGCGGGAGACGCGCGGGTTCATCTCGATCACGCGCAGGGCACCCGACTCCCGCTCGCGGGCGAACTGAATGTTGGCGCCGCCCGTCTCGACGCCCACGGCCCGGATGATCGCGGCGGCGGCGTCGCGGAGCTCCTGATACGCCTCGTCCGGGAGCGTCATCTGCGGCGCCACCGTCACGGAGTCGCCGGTGTGGACGCCCATCGGGTCGAGGTTCTCGATCGAGCAGACGACGATCACGTTGTCGTTCCGGTCGCGCATGAGCTCGAGCTCGAACTCGTCCCAGCCGAGCAGCGACTCTTCGACGAGCACCTGGCCGACCGGGCTCTCCGAGAGCGCCCGCTCGAGCATGCCCACGAACTCGTCTTCCGACCGGGCAGTGCCGCCGCCGTGACCTCCGAGCGTGAATGAAGGACGCAGGATCACGGGAAAGGTCAGCTCCCTCGGGACGTCGGCCCAGCCGTTGACGACCGTCGAGGACGGTACGCGGTGCCCCGCCAACCGTACGGTGTCCCGAAACTGCTCGCGATCCTCGGCCCGGTGGATCACGTCGATTCCGGCCCCGATCAGCTCGACGCCCAGCTCGTTGAGGATCCCCGCCTCCGCCAGCTCAACGGCGAGATTGAGAGCAGTCTGGCCGCCCAGGGTCGGCAGCAGCGCGTCCGGCCGCTCCCGGGCCAGCACGCCCGCAACGCCCTCCAGGTCGAGGGGCTCGACGTAGGTGCGGTCGGCGAAACCGGGGTCGGTCATGATCGTCGCGGGGTTCGAGTTGACGACGATCGTGCGAAAGCCGTCTTCGCGGAGCACCTTCAGCGCCTGGCACCCGGCATAGTCGAACTCGCACGCCTGGCCGATGACGATCGGGCCGGAGCCGATCACGCAGATGGATCTGAGGTCAGGCCGCCTTGGCAATGCCCGAGCACACCTCCTCGACCCACGTCTCGAGGAGCGGCCAGGCGTCGTGTGGGCCGGGACCCGCCTCCGGGTGGAACTGCACCGACCTCGCGTTCAGCTCGGGGAACTCGAGCCCTTCGACCGTGCCGTCGTAGAGCGAGACGTAGGCCGCTTCGCCGGCGGCCGACGGCCGCACTGCGAAGCCGTGGTTTTGAGCGGTGACGAGCACGCGGCCGGTCGCCTTCTCCAGCACGGGGTGGTTCGCGCCGCGGTGACCGAACGGCAGCTTGAACGTGTCGTGGCCCGTGGCGATGGCGAGCAGCTGATGGCCGAGGCAGATCCCGTAGACGGGAACCCGGCCGAGCAGGGCACGCACCGTGGCGATCTGGGCGCCGAGCGGCTCGGGATCTCCGGGCCCGTTGGAGAGAACGACGCCGTCGAAGCCGACCAGCTCCTCGGCCTCGGCCTGGTGCGGAAACACGGCAACCGCAGCGCCCGCCTTCGCGAGGCGGCGGAGGATCGAGCGCTTGCAGCCGTAGTCCACGACGGCTATTCGGGCCCTGCCGGCCTCCGAATAGTCGTACGGCCCGGGCGTCGAGACCGACTCGCAGAGCGCCCGTCCCACCATCGTCGGCTGCTCCTGAATCGCCCGGAGGGTCTCTTCGACCGAGGCGTCGCCGGCGACGACCGCTGCGCGCATCGCGCCTCCCCGGCGCAGCTGCAGGACGAGCGACCGGGTGTCGATCCCCGACAGCGCAGGGAGCCCGCGTTCGAGGAGCCAGTCCGTCCAGGCCGGTCCTCGCACCTCGCGCATCACGACTCCCCGTGCATGAGCCCGGCCGGACTCCGACCGCTCGGAGGCGACGCCGTAGTTGCCCACCATCGGCGCCGAGAAGCAGACGATCTGTTCGGCGTAGCTCGGGTCGGTGACGACCTCCTGGTACCCCGTCATGGCCGTCGTGAACACCGCCTCGCCGAACGCGAATCCTGGCGCTCCGACCGACTCGCCGTGAAAGATCGCTCCGTCCTCGAGCGCGAGGAATCCGGTCACGCTTCGAACACCGTCCTCCCGGCGGCAACCGTCATCCGCACCTTTCCGGTCAGGTGCCGGCCGAGGAGCCACGAGTTTGCCGACCGAGAGCGGAAGACGCCCTCGTCGACTCGCCAACCTGCGCGGGTGTCGAGCAGGACGAGGTTCGCGCGCTCGCCCACTGCGATCCTCGGCACCGGCAGGCCGTAGGCCGCGGCCGGTCCGGCCGACATGCGCTGGAGCAGCGCCTCGAGCCGGAGCAGTCCGGGCTCCACGAGGTACGTGTACAGCGCCGCGAACGCCGTCTCGAGCCCGGTGACGCCGAACGGCGCCGCTTCGAACGGAACGTCCTTCTCGTGCCGGGCGTGCGGGGCATGGTCGGTGGCGACCGCCTGGATCGTGCCGTCCCGAAGCCCCTCCAAGAGCGCTGCCCGGTCATCCGTCGAGCGCACCGGGGGGTTCATCTTCAGGTTCGGGTCGAGCGAGCGCAGCGCGTCGTCGGTCAGGCAGAGGTGGTGCGGAGTGACCTCGGCCGTGGCACCGACACCCGCTGTGCGCGCCGCGCGGAGGGCTTCGACCGACTCGCGTGCCGAGAGGTGGAGCAGGTGGACGGGCCGACCCTCGTAGGCAGCAAGGGAGAGATCGCGCTCGACCATCAGGCTCTCGGCGACCGAGGGGTAGCCGGCGAACCCGAGCTCGGCCGAGACGGCGCCCTCGTGCATCTGACCCGATCGTGAGAGCGTCGTCTCCTCGCAGTGGAGGGCAAGCGGACGCCCGCTGACGGCGCCGTACTGCAGCGCCCTTCGCATCAGTCCGGGGGTCGCAACCGGCTCTCCGTCGTCGGTGAAGCCTGCGGCGCCCGCCTCGGCGAGCGCGCCCATCTCCGTGAGCTCGGTCCCCTCCAGGCCTTTGCTGATCGCCGCCAGGAAGCCGACCGGAATCTCCGCGTCCGACGCGGCGGCCTCCACCAGCGACCCGAGCACCGCTGCGGAGTCGACCACCGGGTCGGTGTTCGGCATGGCGAGGATCGCGCAGTAGCCGCCGGCGGCAGCGGCCTGCGTGCCGCTTGCGATCGTCTCCTCGTCCTCGCGCCCCGGCGTCCGCAGGTGGACGTGCGGATCCACGAAGGCAGGTGCGAGCACCAGGCCCTCGCCGTCGACGACGCGGTGGGCGTTCGGATCGAGCCGCGCGCCGAGCTCGGCGATCGTCCCGGCGTCGATGCGGACGTCCATCACGCCGTCCACGTCCGCCCCCGGATCGAGGACGCGGGCCCCGCGAACGAGGAGGTTCTCGCCTGGGATGTCTTTTCCGAACAGGATGGACGGGGCTGCCATCTACGCCACCTCCGTCAAGGCTGCGGCCTTCACGCCGACCGGCCCGGAGGTCAGGAGGTCGTAGAGCACCGCCATGCGGGTGACGAGCCCGGCGCGCACCTGGGTCTCGATCAGCGCGTCGGTCGCGTCGGCCACGCGCGCGTCGATCTCGACGCCGCGGTTCATCGGCCCGGGATGCATTACTTTCTGCCCCGGGCGGAGACGCTCCGGAGTGACGCCCCAGCGCTCGCTGTACTCCCTGAGGCTGGGGACGTAATTCGCACCTTCGAGCATCCGCTCCCGCTGCATCCGCAGCACGTAGACCACGTCGGCCGCGGCGATCGTCCCGATCTCCGTCGAGGTCGCGCAGCCCATGGCCTCGATCCCGCGCGGCAGGAGCGTCGGGGGTCCGACCAGCGTCGTGCGCGCACCGACGAGGTCCAGTGCCTGGACGAGCGAGCGCGCCACGCGCGAATGGAGGACGTCGCCGACGATCGCGACGTGCAGCCCCTCGAGCCGGCCGAACTCCTCCTGGAGCGTGTAGAGGTCGAGCAGCGCCTGGGTCGGGTGCTGGTGCTTGCCGTCGCCGGCGTTCACGACGTGTGCGCCCGTCACCCCTGCAACGAGGTGCGCGCCGCCGATCTGCGGATGGCGGATGACGATGATGTCGGGGTCGTACGCCCCAAGCGTCAGCGCGGTGTCCTTCAGGGACTCGCCCTTGTCGACCGCCGAGCCTGAGGCCTTGATCGACATCGTGTCCGCCGAGAGCCGTTTCGCCGCCAGCTCGAAGCTCGACGAGGTGCGGGTGGAGGACTCGAAGAAGACGTTGACGACGAGCCGTCCGCGGAGTGTGGGCAGCTTCTTCATCTCGCGCTCGAGGGAGCGAGAGAAGTTGCGTGCGGTGCCGAGCAGGCGCTCGACATCCGCTCGGGTCAGGTCTGCGATCGACAGCAGGTGCCGGCGCTCGAGCGAGGGCGGCGGCAGCAGGTCGTCTCGCATGACGCGGATCTCAGCCATGGCTCTCCTCTTCCGGGCTCGGGACGAGGAGGACACGGTCGACCTCGTCGACCTCGACGAGCTGGACCTGGACGCGCTCGCCGCGAGAAGTCGGCAGGTTCTTGCCGACGTAGTCGGGACGGATGGGAAGCTCCCTGTGACCACGGTCGGCGAGGCACGCCAGCTGCACGCGCGCAGGCCGCCCATAGTCGAAGAGGGCGTCGATCGCAGCCCTGATCGTCCGGCCCGTGTAGAGGACGTCGTCGACGAGCACGCACGTCATCCCCTCGAGCGCAAACTCGAGCCTCGTCGACCGGACGATCGGCTGGGCCTGCCGCGGCGGCTCGCCGCCGCGCACCTGGACGTCGTCTCTGTAGAAGGTGATGTCGAGCGAACCGCTCGCCAGTTCCTCGCCGCTGAGCTCGTGGATCAGGCGCCGGACCCGCTGGGCGAGCGGGACGCCGCGGGTGTGGATGCCGATGAGCGCAACCCGCTCGAGCTCCGGGTTCGCCTCGATGATCTCGTGCGCGATCCGCGTCAGAGTCCGGGCGATCGCGGCTTCGTCCAGCAGGATCGTGGCCTTCGTCTGGGCAGGCAGCGTCAACCGCTCTCCTTTCCGGCCTCTCCGGACCGAGTTAAAGGACGTGAAGCGAGGGGGAGGTTACAGGGGAGCCCGGACGGCGTCGCCGACGAGCCAGTGCAGCTCGGTGTCGACGCACTCGGGAAGCTCGCGCTCGGCGCGGGCGAGGCCCTCGACGAACTCTGCATCGTCGAGGAGCTGGAGCGTCGAGATGAAGCGTCCTCTGATCCGGTCGATGACACGCTCCCGGAACAGCGTCTCCTTCTGCACGAGCTCGACCCAGCGCGCCTCGAATCCCGCCCCCGCGAGCTCCGCCGTCAGCTCGTCCGCAGCCGGAAAGCGCTCGAGGTCGATTTGGGCAAGTGACGGAAAGTACGGCGCGAGGTAGTACCGGTCGAAGTGCCGGTGGCCGAACGTCACGATCCCTGCCCGGCCATCGAGGGCGAGGACCCGGCTCAGCTCGCGGAAGGCCGGGCGCCGGTCAGCGAAGACGTGGATCACGAGGGCGAGGAGCGCTCGCTCGAACCACCCCTCCTTGAACGGCAGCTTCTCCGCCGGACCGAGCTTCGCGTTGACGCCGCGCTCTCGCGCCCGGCTCACCATCTCCGCGGACGGGTCGACGCCCCAGACCCGCCCCCCGCGCTGCGCGAGAGCAGCCGACCAGCGGCCGGTGCCGCAGCCGACGTCGAGCACGCGCCTGCCGACGAGGTCCGCCTCGCGGACAACGAGCTCGAACAGCTCCCACCAGCGATCGTCCTGCGGCCGGAGCTCGTCGTAGCTCGCGGCTACGAGTCCGAAATCAGGGGTCCGTGATGATCTCTTCCGGATCGCTGAGCGATTCGATCGCGTGGATGGCGGCCTCGAGGGACGCCTCGGGGACGAGCACCTTCTGCGGGGCGTCTTCGATCGAGCGCGGGTGATGATCGATCGCCGGTTCGAGCTGCGGGTCGATTCCCGCCGCCCGGAGCATCGACTCGATCTCCTCCGCCTCCGTGACGTCGCCGGCGACGGCGACCTGCACCATCCGGGTCATCGCGGGGCCTCCTCGACGGTGGGAACGGTTTCCGGCTTGGGAGCCGGAAGCACCTGCCTGTGCGTGGCTCCTCCCTTCACGAGCTCGGGCGCCCCCCGCTCCTGGAACGGGACGACGATGATATCGAGATCCCTCGGAACGACGGTGTCCGGGAACACGACCCGAGCCTCTCGCTCGATTTCCCCCCCGAAGTAGCGGTTCGAGAGATGGGTCAGGACGAGGAGCCCCACCTCCGCGTCGCGCGCAACCTCCGCAGCCTCCCGTGCGGTCGAGTGCAGCGTCTCGTGTGCGCGCTCCCGCTCGTCCTCGGCAAAGGTCGCCTCGTGGACGAGAACGTCCGCGCCACGCGCCGCATCGATAACGCCACGCGAGTACGCGGTATCCGCGGAGATCACGAGCTTGCGGCCCGGACGGCGCTCGCCGAGAACACCGTCCGGGGTGATCGTGCGCCCGTCGGCCAACGTCACGGACTTGCCGGCCTGAAGCGCTCCGCGCTCGGGCCCCTCGGGGATTCGGAGCGCATCCGCTGCCCCGGCGTCGAACCGCCCCGGCCGCGGGTGCTCGGTGAGCGCGTAACCGATCGCCGAGACGCCGTGGTCGACCTGGAACGTCGAGAGGTCGTACTCGCCGCGCTCGAGCACCTCGCCCGGCTCGAGCTCCACGAGCTCGTAGCGGTAGGTCAAGCGGCCGAAGATCCGGCGCAGGGCGTTGAAGAGGTCGCCGAGGCCTGGGGGGCCGTAGATCGTGATCGGTACCTCGCGACCCCTGAGCGCAAAGGTCTTCAGCATGCCGGGCAGCCCCAGGTAGTGATCGGCGTGGTAGTGCGTGAGGAAGATCTCGCGGAGCTCGATCAGCCCGACGCTCGATCGGAGCAGCTGCCGCTGCGTGCCTTCCGCGCAGTCGAACAGGAGTCGTTCGCCCCCGCGCCGAAGGAGCATCGCGGTCGGAGCCCGCTGCGCCGTCGGCATCGAGCCCGACGTTCCCAGGAACACGAGATCGAGATCCACGCGCCGATTCTAGGGCCACCCATTTCGGGCGAAATCGAGGCCTCCTACGGCAACAGGAGGATCTGGCCGGGGGTCAGCTGCGCGTCGGCGAGGTCGTTTTCGCGCTGAATCGCCCAGACGCCTTGCCGCAGATCCCCGCCGTAGTGCTGCGAGGCGATCGTCCAGAGCGTGTCGCCTGCGTGCACGCGGTAGGGCTGGCCGGCGCCGGCTCCCTCGGAGACCCGGGTCAGGACGCTCCAGGCGAGAACGGTCGTCAGGAACGCGGTGAGGATGATCCGAACGAACATACGTTCGCGATGCTACAGAACATATGTTCGCACTGTCAAGTCATTCTCGACGATCTCGAGCTCGGCCATCGTGTGGCGAGGAGAGGACCGGCGCTCGGTGGGGCTCCCCGGGTTCAGGATCCAGGTCCCACCGACCCGGCTGGTGTCCGGGACATGCGTGTGCCCGTACACGACCACCGCACAGTCCGGGAACTCAGCGGTCAGGCGCTCCGCCCTCGCGGTCGACGGGCCCGCATCGTGAACCATCCCGACCCGCAGGCCCCCGACCTCGACGACGCGTCGCTCCGGCAAGAGCGTCCTCAGCTCGGCCTCGTCCATGTTCCCAACGATGCCCTCGACCGGCCCGAGCTCTCGCAGGTCCTCGAGCACCGCCGTGGTCGTGAAGTCGCCTGCGTGGAGAATCAGGTCGGCCGCTGCGAGTCGGCGGAGGCACTCCCGCGGCAGGCTCCTCTTCCCCCGGGGCATATGGGTGTCCGAGATGACCGCGACGCGGATCAGCTGGAGAGAACGCCGGGGAGAAAGCGGCCGTCCCGGTAGACGAGGTCGCCGTCCGCGTACGCCTCTCCCCCGTGGCGCAGGTCGCAGACGATGTCCCAGTGCAGCCCCGACTGGTTGACGCCACCTGTGCCCGGCACCGATCGGCCCAGGGCCAGGTGGACGGTCCCGCCGATCTTCTCGTCGAGCAGGAGATTGCCCGTGTACTGACCGACGGCGTCGTTCATGCCGAACGCGAACTCCCCGACCCGCCGCGCGCCGTCGTCCAGGGCGATCATCTCTCGCAGGAAATCCTCGCCTCGCCGGGCAGTCGCCTCGACGACCTCCCCACCCTCGAAGCGCAGGCGGACTTCGTCGGCCTGCCGCCCGCGCCTCATCGCCGGAAAGGAGAACCGGATCGTGCCCTCGACGCTCTCCTCGACAGGGCCCGTGAAGACCTCTCCGTCCGGAAAGTTGCGCAGCCCCTTCGAGCGGATCCACGTCCGGCCCTGAACCTCCATCCGCAAATCGGTGTCCTCTCCGACGATTCGGAGCTCGCTGACGCCCTCCAGAAATGATCCCGCCTGCTCCAGGCGCTCAGCGAACCGCTTCCACGCAGCAACGGGGTCGTCAGCGTCGAGGAACGCCGCCCGGTGAAGAACCTGCTCGAACTGCCGCAGCGACATGCCGGCGTCCTGAGCCGATGCCTCGGTCGCATATCCGCAGATCAGCCAGCGGAACTGGCCTGCCGCCGACCGTTCGAGATAGCGGGACTGGAGCGGGCCCCTCGCCGTCAGCTGCTGCGCCATCCGCTCGGTGTCCACACCCGTCAGCCGTCTCGTGTTCGCGGGAGCGTCGATCACGATCCAGACGTCGCCGGTCGTGAGGTGCCGCTCCTGGTCGGGCGGGATCCACTCGACCTGGGCGGCCGTGCCCTCCTTGAGGACTATCTCGTCGACTTCGTCCACCGCAAGATGCACCGCAGGGTGACCGCCGGCGCGCAACACCGAGGCGTACAGCTCTCGGGCGAGCGGTGACGCGCGACCGAATGGCTCGATCCTGACGACGTCGCCGGGCTGCACGGCGGTCGAGTAGCCGACGAGGACGTCGGCCAGCCTCCGGTGCTCGGAGTCAGACAAGATCCGCCGCCGGCTCGGTCACGAACGCGCCCGCCTTCCAGACGAGCTCGCCGTCCGCGTACACCTCGCCCTCGGCGCGCAGGTCGCAGATCAAGTCCCAGTGAAGATCCGACGTGTTCCGAGTACCCGCCTCGTCGAAGCCGGCTCCGACTGCGACGTGCATTGTCCCTCCGATCTTCTCGTCGAAGAGGATGTCCCGGGTGAATCGGTCGATTTCGTAGTTGAGGCCGAAGGCGACCTCGCCCAGGACGCGCGAGCCCGCATCCGTGTCGAGCAGGGAGCGGAGGTAATCCTGGCCCGAGGTCGCCTCTGCGTGCACGATCCGGCCCTCCTCGAAGCGAAGGCGCACGTTCTCGACCTCCCGGCCCTGGAAGATCGACGGGAAGGCGAAGAAGATCTCCCCAGCCGTTCCGGATTCCACGGGGCTCGTGAAAACCTCGCCGTCGGGCATGTTCTCCTTCCCGTCCCCGGGGACCCAGGAGCGTCCCTCCACGACGACACGCAGATCCGTGTCGGGGCCGGCGATCCGGAGCTCGCGAACGTTCTGGAGCTCGCGCGCTCTCGCGGCGAGTAGCTCCGACACCTCCTGCCAGTGGGCGACCGGCTCATCGCCTTCACGCGTATGGCACGCGGCGTGGACGAAGTCCTCGAACTCGCCCAATGACATCTCCGCGTCCTGCGCGTGGGCCTGCGTCGGGTAGAGCGTCCCGCACCAGGAGAGCGTCCCGGCGCTGATTCGCTTCCACCGTTCGGCGACCATCCGGTAGTGCGTGGCAATCTGGAGGCGGCGCCGCTCCGGATCGGCGCCGCTCAGCGCGCGCGTGTTGACCGTGCCCCAGATCGTGCACCAGGCATCCAGCTCGGCGGATGCGATGCGCTCGTCCTCGGGGATGTAGGCGAGCTGGTCGTCCGAGCCTTCCTCGAGAGCGATCTCCTCCAGGCCGGATGGTTCGACCCGCGTGTACGCCAGAGCCCCTCTCCGTACGGCCGCGCGGTAGAGCTCGACGACAAGTGGAATCGCCACCTCCTCCGCGTCGATCCGGAAGGCCTGTCCTCCTTGAAGGCTGAGCGAGTAGCCAGCGATCAGCTCGGCGAGGTTCACGAGCCGCTGGTCTCGCACTACGGCAGCTTGGCCTGAGGCGCTCCGACGGCAAATGGCCGACTCGCGAACGAGGCGGTTCGAAGTGGGTTCATCTCCGCCCGAAGCCGGACCGCGAACACGTAGTAGCCCGCAATGACCCGCTTGCGCTTGAGGCGGACGAACATGCCCTGATGCGCGCGGATCTCCCCGCGCGCCCTGAAAACCGGCTTGGGCGCCCGCTTGATCCCGACCGCCCCGAGCAGACGCTTCCGCATGACGGCGGAAAGTCTTCGGCCTGGGAGTCGGTACATCGCACCCGTGAAGGTGCTTGCCTCCTCGGAGCTGGCGACGAACGTCCAGTTTGTGTCGGACGCCGAGCGCCTCCGCTCGCCGAACTTTGCCGAGGCTCCGAGGACACTGACGGTGTGGCGCCACCGGGTCGGCCGCCCGGTGCAGCGCGCAAGGCCCCGGGCGAGCACCGACTTCACCGCTCCGTACGACTGGCGCTTCGACCCGTCTGCGCGGAGCAGGCCCGCCTGCCAACGGTCGAGGTCGGGCTCGTCGATCAGGCCGTAGTAGAGCATCGAGCGCACCGACGCGTCGCACGCGAAGTACGGGACGAGCGCGGAGTAGATGTCGGCCTGTGCGCGCTCATCGGCAAGTTTCGCAACCGACTCGCGACCGTAGTACGCGTGAAGAGAGCTCGAGGGAACTCCAACCTGCCAGCCGACCTCGTTCAGCCGTACGCGCAGGGGCGGGAGTGCCGCGCGCGACACGGGCTCGCCCGCCTCGGCGAAGGTCGGCTGCGCGGTGCCGCGGAAGGCATCCCAGATCGCCTGCTTGATCCGGCCGAGATTCGACGTCCCTGCGTTCGGCCAGCGGTAGCCGACCGTGTGATCGTCCGCGTAGGAGTTCGGATGCGGGTGGAACGCCATCTCGTCCATGATCGGACGCTTTCGCCCGCTGGCGCGATAGGAGAGACCGACGTCCCGGATGCAGCGCACCGGGGAGGTGGACCCGTTCACAGCGGCAAGCGCGTTGTCGTTTCCCCGGGGCGAGAGGGAGATGCCGATCACCGTGATCGCGCTGTCGACCTCCTTCAGGGCGTCGTATGACTGCGCGAGGACTCGCTGATACGAGCTGCAAGCAAGCCCGGCGCCGCTTGCGCTGAACTGCGGCTGCCAGAACCGGGGCTGATTCGGCTCGTTGCCGACGCCGATGTCCTTGACCTGCGGATAGCTCCGTGCGACCTGGGCGGCGAAGCGGACGAACTGGCCGACCGCAGTGGTCGAGCCGGAGAGGGCCCGGGCCCGGCTCGGCGAGATGAGGATCACGACGCGGATCCCGTCGGCCGTGGCGTTCGCGATGTAGCGGTCGAGCTTGGCCCGATCCGGGATCGTGGTCGGCTCATCCGGATCCCAGGCGATCGTGAGACGATTCTCGGTCATCCCGATGTCGCGCATGCTCCCGAGGAAGAACTGTCCCCCGTCGTCGGCGATCCTGCCCCCGTCGTCTGCAACGCCGACCGTGAGGTCTGCGGCGGCCGAAGCGGCAAGCGAAAGCGCGCCCAGGGCGCAGACGGCTATGGCAGCGAGTTGCTTCAGTGAAAAAACCCCTTCAGTCCTCGGAAAACCCTCGTCATTCTGCCACGCGATCGAGAACCGCGTCCAGCAGCCGCTCGGCGCCGAGCCGCACAGGGTCGCCGGTGGGCAGCCCTGTCTCGTCCTCCACCGCGTGGATCGCGGCCCGGGCAGCGGCCTCGTCGAGGGAGCCCGTGTGAAGAGCGACGGCCGCGACGCGCGCAGGCCGGAGCCGCAACGAAGCGCGCTCGTGGAGCTCGATGAGCTCGCGAAGGGTGGGCAACGGATGGTCGGGGTAGCCCTCGACGTGCGTCGCCCCCGCCCTGTGGACGAGGACGTAGGCGTGCGGTGCGCTTCCGTGCATCAACCCCATCGTCACTCCGGAATACGCCGGGTGGGCCAGAGATCCCTGCCCCTCGACCCAGAGAAGCTCTCCGCCCCGCGCCGCACCCTCCACGACGAGCCGCTCGGCGGCGCCGGCGAGGAAGTCCGAGATGACGGCATCGACCGCGATCCCCCAGCCGGCGATCGCGATCCCGGTCTGGCCGGTCGGAACGAAGACCGAGCGGAGCCCCCGGGCGCGCGCCGCCCGGTCGAGCTCGACGGCCACCGTCTTCTTTCCGATCGCGCAGTCGGAGCCGACGGTGAGGACGATCTTGGCCGGCACCCGGAGGTTCTCGCCAGTCGGAACACTGAGGTCGTCAGGAGGCTTTCGAAGGTCGCGGAGCTCGACTCCGTGTCTCTGCGCCAGCTCGACGAGCTCCGGGTCCTCGGTGATGAACTCGTGCAGGCCGCTCTCGACGTCGAGCCCGGCGCGGATGCACGCCTTCAGGAGCTCTCGCCAGGCGGGCGGGAAGCGGCCGCCCTGCGTGGCCACGCCGACGGCGGCAACCGTCGGGCCGAGCGGCAGTGCCTCCTCGACGCTTCCGACGATCGGAACCTCGCGGTAGCTCTCGCCCGCCCGCATCGAGTCGAGAATCGCGACCACCGGGTCCGGCGCGTAGTCGACGATGCCGCGCATCGTCTTGCCGTAGTGGGCATCGCCCGAGTTGCCCTCAGCGAGGACTAGGTACTTCTTCGCGGACACCGAGCCCGGGTGAAGAGGAGGGAACCTGGACGCCGCAAGTGAGCTGAACGCCAGGCCACGGGTCTTCCCTGATCAGGAGGTTGCCGTCGAGGTCGACGTGATCGCAGAGGCTCGCGATCGAGGCGCCTGCCGCGATCCCGAGGCCGGACTCGACCATGCAGCCGAGCATGACGCCGAGCCCGAGCGCGCGAGCGGCGTGCGCCATGCGCACCGCCTCGCGGATCCCGCCCGACTTCGCGAGCTTGATATTGATCCCGTGGGCTCGCTCGACGCAGGCCGCGACGTCCCGGAGCGTGTGGCAGTCCTCGTCGACGTAGACGGGGAGCGGCGACTGTTTCTTGAGCGCCGCACCGTCGGGATGGCCAGCAGGCAGTGGCTGCTCGACGTATTCCACTCCGAGCTCGGCGAACTGTGGAATCGCCTCTAGCGCTTCCGAGATTTCCCAGTATTCGTTGACGTCCACACGGATCGGCCCGGCCCAAACCCGTCGAACCGCGCTGACGCGGTCGACGTCCAGGCCGTCTTGACCCCCGAGCTTGAGTTTCAGCCCGCGGAAGCCGGACGCTTGCGCGGCCTTGCGAGCCATTTCGTCGGGGTCGGAGAGCCCGATCGTCCACGACGTCGGCGGTCCCCCCTGGCGGAGTCCGAGCAGGCGCCAGACCGGAAGTCCGGTCAGCTTTCCGCACAGGTCATGCAGCGCGCCGTCGATCGCCGCACGGGCGGCATACTCCCGCTTCGGCAGCGGATCGAGGACGTCGTCGAGCGCGAACGGATCGTCGCCGATCCAGCCGGTCACCTCCTCGACGTACGCGACCGCCGACTCGACCGATTCGCCGTAATGCTCGCTGGGCGCGGCCTCGCCGAAGCCACGTTCGCCCTCGTGCTCGATCTCGACCCAGACGACCTCCGCCTCGGTCGTCGTCTCGCGTGCGATCACGAACGGCTCGGCGAGCTGCAACCTCGCGATCCGGGCGTCGATCCGCATCCTGGGAGACTGTAGTGCGCCTGGCAGGAATCGAACCTGCGACCTCGCGCTCCGGAGGCGCGCGCTCTATCCCCTGAGCTACAGACGCGGAGAGGCGATTGTAGCGGTGGGTAGCGTTCTTTCCGGTTCGTTGCCCATGCTTCGGTCGTACCTCCGCACGCTCAACCCGCCCCTTCCCGGCTCTGTCCGGAACCTGCAGCTGGGGGCGCTCGTGAATGCGCTCGGCAACGGGCTCGCCTACCCGTTCCTCTTCATCTACCTCCACAACGTCCGCGAGATCGACCTCGCCACAGCGGGCTTGATCGTGGGAACGAACTCCGCCGTCGGCCTCGTCGCCGGGCCTGTCGTTGGGTCGCTGATCGACCGGGTGGGTGGACGGTGGACGCTGGCGGTCTCGCTCTGGCTGATGGCGGTGGGCTTCGGCGGCTACGCGCTCGTCCAGGATCCCTGGCACGGCTTCCTCTTCAGCGCGATCGCGGGCGCCGGCAACGGCGGGTTCTGGCCGAGCCAGTCGTCGCTCATCGCCGGACTCACTCCCCAGAGCCAGCGGCACCAAGCCTTCGCGATGCAGCGCGTGATGATGAACCTCGGCATCGGCCTGGGCGGACTCACGGGCGGCCTGATCGCGACGACCAGCGATCCGGGCTCCTTCACCATCCTCTTCCTCGCCGACGCCGCAACCTTCGTCGTCTACTCCGTCTTCCTGACGCGCGTGCCCGAGCCCGGACGGACGCCGCGGCCGGAAGGTCAGGAGGGCGGCGGCTACGGAGAGGTCCTGCGCAACCGCGTCTTCATGTCGGTCGTGACCCTCAACCTCGTGTTCATCGGGGCGGGGATGGCGCAACTCGAGACGCTGCCCGTCTACGCAAAGAACGAGGCCGGGATCGCCGAGCGTGGGATCGGGATCCTCTTCTTCCTGAACACGCTCGTCATCGTCCTGGCGCAGCTCCCGGTGGCGCGGATCCTCGAGGGACACCGGCGGATGCGGACGCTGGCACTGCTCGGCGTCGTGTGGGCGACGGGGCTCCTGCTCGTCCCGCTGGCCGGGATGGCCGGCGGCTTCACCGCGGCCGCCGTGCTCGCCGCGACCTTCACGATCATCGCCGTCGGCGAGTGCCTGCACGGCACGGTGCAGGCGCCGCTCGTCTCCGATCTCGCCGACCACAGCCTGATCGGGAGATACATGGCCGCGTCGGCCTTCTCCTGGGGAGTCGGCTTCGCCCTCGGCCCGGCGCTGGGCGGCATCGTGTTGAACCACTCCCCGAATGCGCTCTGGCCGGCGGCTGCGGCGGTCTGCCTCTTCGCAAGCGTCGCGGCCCTCGCGCTGGAGCGCGCGATCCCCGGCCACGCCCGCCGCACGCCCGAACGCATCCAGACTGCTTTCGCCGGAGGCTAGGAGACCCGAGCCGCGGCTAGAATTGCCGAGATGCCTTCCGTGGACGACCCGCTTAGTACCGATGCCCAGCCTGCCCCGCATCCGGTCGCGCTCCCGCGACATCGCGCGCGACGTCGTCGCGCCGCCTGCGCGCGAGCCTGCTGAGCTCCGCGCAGAAGCCAGCGGCCTGACCTGGGTTCACCTCGACGCTCCCACCAAGGACGAGGCAACGACACTCGCCGGGCGCTTCGGCTGGCACGCCCTCGACGTCGAGGACGTCCTCTCGAAGCGCCAGCGCCCGAAGATCGACGAGTACGACGACTACCGCTTCGTCGTCCTGCACTTCCCCGTGTACGACAAGGCCGTTCACCGCCTGAACGCAGGTGAGCTCGACGTCTTCCTCGGCCACGGCTACCTCGTCACCCTCCCGACGGTCGAGCTTCTCCCCGTCACCCGGCTCTTCGGGCGCTGCTCGGACGATGACCAGCTCAGGGCCACCCTCTTCGGAAAGGGGTCGGGATACCTCCTCTACCACGTTCTCGACGACCTCTTCGACTACTGCTTTCCGATCCTCGACAAGATCGGCCACAAGCTCGACGCGATCGAGGACGACATCGACGAGGGAGAGTCGCAGGAGATCGTCCGCGACATCTCCCGCGCGAAGCAGGAGATCATCAGCTACCGGAAGATCGTGAAGCCGCAGCGGCCGACGTTGCGCGTCCTGGAACGCCACATGGAGCGGTTCCTGCCCGAGGACCTCGAGCTCTACTTCGACGACCTCGTGGACGCCTCGGAGCGGATCTGGGACCTCCTGGACAACTACAAGGAGGTCGTCGAGGCGCTCGAGGCGACGAACGAGTCGGCGATCTCGCACCGGCAGAACGACGTTCTCCGCCTCCTGACCGTCTTCAGCGCGGTCCTGCTGCCGCTGACCCTCGTGGCGAGCGTCTTCGGGATGAACGTCCATTTCCCGGGCGAAGGGACGGCCGCGGCGTTCTGGGTCGTCGTCGGGACCCTGGTCGCAGTGTTCGCCGGCCTCGTAGCGTTCTTCCGCTGGAAGCGCTTCATCTAGCTCTGTGACCAAGCCCCTGTGGGCCCCGTGGCGGCTGGAGTACATTGAGCGGGCGGACGAGCTGCCCGGCTGCATCTTCTGCCGCGCGACGGAGCTCCCGGATGACGAGGCTCTCGTCGTCCACCGCGGAACCGGGGCGTTCGTCCTGCTGAACAAGTTTCCGTACGCCTCCGGTCACCTCATGGTCGCCCCGGTACGCCACTGCGGAGATTTCACCGAGCTGAGCGTCGAGGAGGTGACCGAGGTCCACCGTCTCGCCGGCCAGGGGATCGGGGCCCTCTCGCAGCTCTACGAGCCGCAGGGCTACAACCTCGGGTGGAACCTCGGGCGGATCGCCGGGGCGGGCGTGGTCGACCACGTCCACCTGCACGTCGTCCCACGGTGGGCCGGCGACACGAACTTCATGCCTGTGCTCGCGGACGTCAAGGTCCTGCCGGAGCACCTCGCCGAGACGCGGCGCCGAATCTCCGAGATCTGGCCGCATTAGGCGTCAAGGTCCGGCCGGTTCGTGCCGATGCGAGAGGAACCGCACCGTGGCCGCCCCGGACCCCGCACCTCTCGATCAGCCCGATTGGCCCTCACAGGGCTTTCGGCAACGCATCGGCAGCCGCATCGAGCGGCACGTCCTGCGAAACGCCGTCGACCTCCTCGACGAGCGCGGCACCGAGCTCGACACAGTCGAACGTGACTTGCTCGAACGGGAGCGCGATCTTCTCGAACGCATCTCCTTCGCAGACACCCAGGAGGCGGAGCTCGTCCATCGCGAGCAGCGGCTCGCGGAGGTCGGCGCCGGCGACCTCGATGCAGAACGCAAAATCGACCACTTGATCCGCCAGCTCGATCGCAGCGAGTCCGTGAGGGCCGAGATTCGGGCCGACGCAGAGCAGCGGGTCGCCTCAGCCGAGCAGCGCGCAAGGGAGCTCCAGGATCGCGTCAAGCAGCTGGAGGAAGCGGAGCATCGCGGAGTCTTGTCCGCAGCCGATATCACCCGGCGGGAGTCGGCGCTGTCGACCAGAGAGCGCGAGCTGCGGGAGCAGGATGCGCGGATGAGAGAGCGCGAGCAGGCCGTCGGCGCCAAGCAGCACGGGCTCTCTGCCCAGGAATGTCGGATCGAGGAGCGGCAGCGCCGTCTCGACGCCGGCGAGCAGGAGGCGCGCAAGCGCCTGGCCTCACTCGCTCGGCGCGAGCACGAGGCCGAGGAGCGCGAAGAAGGGCTCCGCGGCCGGGAGCGTAGCTGGTGGGGAGCCGACCCGGCCTCGACCCAGTAGGGAGGGCTCCCGGGAATAACCGAGCCGCCTGAGCGGTAAGGATCAGAGACACCCTCTGATCCAAGGAGCTCTTAGTGCCGCTCGAAGGGATTCACCACATCACGGCGATCACCGCCGACGCTCCGGGCAACGTCGACTTCTACGCTCGCGTGCTCGGCCTCCGCCTCGTCAAGAAGACGGTCAACCAGGACGACCCGACCGTCTACCACCTCTTCTACGCCGACGAGCGCGGGAGCTCCGGCAGCGACATCACGTTCTTCGAGTACCCGGGCGCCCGGCGCGGACGCGCCGGCGCGGGCATGGTGCACCGGATCGGCTGGCGCCTTGCGAGCGCCGAGGCGCTCGACTTCTGGGAGCGGCGCCTGCGCGACGAGGGCGTCCCGGTGGATCGCAGCGACGACCGCATGCGCCTCTTGGATCCAGAGGGACTCGGCCTCGAGCTTGCCGTCGTCGACACGGCCGACGAGCCGCTCGCCGCCGAGCATCCCGACATCCCGCGGGAGGTGGCGCTCCAGGGCTTCGACTCGGTGCGTGCATACAGCTTCGACCTGGCGGCGAGCAGAGAGTTTCTGGAGGGCGCGCTCGAGTTCCGGGCAGCCGGCGAGAGCGGATACGAGGTGCGAGGCCGCGAACGCGGGTCGTTCTACGTCTACGACCAGGCGCACGAGGCCGGGGTCGGGGGCGCCGGAACCGTCCACCACGTCGCCTGGGCCTCCCCGATGGAGGAGCACGAGGCGTGGCGCGCGCGGGCGCAGGAAGGTGGCGCCAAGCCCACCCCGGTGATCGACCGGTTCTACTTCCGCTCGATCTACTTCCGCGAGCCGAGCGGCGTGCTCTTCGAGATCGCCACGATCGGTCCCGGCTTCACGGCTGACGAGCCGCTGGAGACGCTCGGCCAGCGGCTGTCGCTGCCGCCGAACTTCGAGCCTCTCCGCGAGCAGGTCGAGCGGACGCTGACGCCGCTGCCCGACCCGCGGGCGACGCCGGTCTCTTGAAGGACCTGGACAGCCTCGCGCACCTGATCCGTCCCGCGGCGGGCGCGCCGGCCGGCGCACTCGTTCTCTTCCACGGCCGCGGGACGAGCGAGCATGACCTCTATCCGCTGATCGACGTCCTCGATCCCGAGCACCGTCTCGTGGGAGGAGCGCCCCGCGGACCGCTCGTGCTCCCACCGGGAGGCGCTCACTGGTACGTCGTACGCGACATCGGCTACCCCGATCACGAGACCTTCACAGCCGCCTACGATCGCGCGGCCGCTTGGCTCGACGCCTTCTCGGCGGAGACCGGCGTGCCACCGGAGCAGACAGTGATCGGCGGCTTCTCGCAGGGCGCCGTGATGAGCTGGGCGCTGGGCCTCGGGCGAGGCCGGCCTCGGCCCGCCGGGATCATCGCCCTCTCCGGGTTCATCCCGACCGTCGGCGGGTTCGGGCTCGACCTGACACCGCCTCTGCCGCCGATCGGGATCGGGCACGGCACCGACGACCCGATCATCTCGGTCGACTGGGGCCGCCAGGCGAAGGAGCGAATGGAGAGCGCGGGCGGTGGTGTTCTCTATCGCGAGTCCCCCATGCCCCACTCCGTCGACCCGACGTTCCTCGCCGAGCTTCGGCCCTGGCTCGTCTCGACCATCGATTCGAGCGCTTCCGCCTCGCAATCGCGGAGCTAGACCGGGTTCCCGGAGAGCGGACGATGGGTTTCGAACCCACGACCTTCGGCTTGGGAAGCCCTCCGGGCGGGGTCGGGCTGGGCTGAATCCGCATGGTTTAGCGACGGAGGATCGGGCTGGTGCGATAAGATCAGGGTGTTCGGGGACACGGTTCGGGACACGGTTTTCGTGTCCGGGCCGGAAAGTAGAGTCGCCCGGATGGCAGGTAAATGCCCCCGCACCGCATCCACGGCCGGGGGCCGACACAGGAGGATCAGCTCCCGTGCAAAGTCAGAGTAGTTCGATCAGCGGCCACACCTACATGGTCCAGCGCAAGCGCGGCGACCAGTGGTATGCGAAGTGGCGCGGCCCGAAGCGTCTCACCGACGGCCGCACCGTCACCGAGCAGACCCAGCAGCGGCTCGGCCCCACCTGGAAAGGCAACGGCCGCCCGCCCGAGGGCTACTTCACGGCCAAGCTGGCGGAGGCGTGGCTGGCCGCGAAGCTGACGGATCTCCGTCGCGGCGAGGGAATTCCGACCGAGAGCAGCCGCGTCAGCTTCCGGATCGTCGCCGAGGACTGGTACAGCCACGGCGAGACGGTGCGCGGTTTGAAGGCGAGCACGCTTCGCGACTACCGCTCGGTGCTCGACTGCCATTTGCTCCCGGCCTTCGGCGAGACGCCGATCGACGCGATCACGAGTCGGATGATCGAGGCGTGGCGCTCACGCGGGATCGCCGACGGGTCGCTGACGCGCCGACCGGCGATCAAAGCCGTGATGGTGCTGCACGGGATCTTCGAGCGTGCCCGCCGCGCCTACGGGCTGGCGACGAACCCGGTTGCCGATGTCGAGCGGCTGCGAGACGAGTACGACCCCGGGGAGTACGACTGGTTCAGCCCCGAGGAGGTGCGGGCACTCGTCCGCGCCGCCGCATCCGAACAGGACGCCGCGACCTTCCTCACCGCCGCCTTCACCGGCCAGCGGATGGGCGAGCTGCTCGCGCTCCGCTGGCGCGACATCGACTTCGACGCCGAGACGATCCGCGTCTTCGGCTCCGTCGACGAGCGGGCCGGGCGAACAGTGCCGAAATCGGGCCGCGGACGCTCGGTGCCGATGGTCGCCGACGTAGCCCAGACGCTCGCGAAGCTCGGGCAGCGGGAACGGTTCACCGGCCGCGACGACCTCGTCTTCCCGAACGCCGTCGGTCACTTCCTCGACAAGTCGGCGCTGCGGCGGCGCTACAAGGAGGCGATCACGACGGCCCGGCTGCGGCCGATCAAGTTCCACGAGCTCAGGCACACGTTCGGCTCGCTCGCGATCAACGCCGGGTCGATCGTCGAGGTTCAGCACTGGCTCGGGCACGCCGACACGCGCACGACGAGCCGCTACCTGCACCACAAGAGCCGCGGCGACGAGGCCCGACGGCTCGGCCCGGCCTTCGACGCTCCGACGCTGGCTGCGGACGCCTCGGCGGGGGCGGCAGAGCCGAGCCGAGCGGGCGGTGGCATCGTGAACGACGCGTAAAAAGCTCGGCTCCCGCTTCCGGCGTCTACGAGCCGTGGAGCCGCCTTACGCTCGCCTCGACCCGACGGAGCCGGTCGGCGATCTCCGCGATTTCTCCGAGCACCTCTGCCTCTGCCGCGACGACCTCCTGCTCGACCTCCACAACCTCCTCCCGAATGGGTGCGACGAAACGCTCGGCTGCCGCCCCGATCAGCAGCGTTAGGAATCCGATCCCGACGGCCATCGTCGCGACCGCGATCATCCGGCCCGTGTCGGTGACAGGCGAAACGTCGCCGTAGCCGACGGTAGTCATGGTCGTGAACGCCCACCACAGGCCGTCCCATGTGTTGTCGACGTTTTTGTTCGACCCCTCCTCGACGGCTGCGAACCCAGCACCACCGATGAAGAGGGTCAGGAGCGTCAGCAGCGCGGCCCACTGGAGACCCTCGGGCGAGAAGAGCCGCCGCGCCGCCTGGACGACGCGGAGCAGCCGAAGGAGCCGGAGCAGCCGGAAGACGCGGAGCGCCTGGAGGCTCGCAGGCAGGAACGGAGGCGTCAGGATCACGATGGCCAGGTCGAGTGGGTTCGCTCGGATCCATCGCCACCTGTTCGGGACGATCGCGAGCATCACCACGACCTCGGCGAGGAAGACGAGCCAGATCGCCCAGTTTGTGACCGCCGCGAGCGTCGGCCACGGCTCGCCAGCGTCGGACTGCTCAACGGCGATGACGGGAATCACGAGCAGCGCGGCGATGAGGACAGGGACCTCGAACCGTCGCTGCCACCGTTCGGCGCGCTCGTTCACGTCGCCTTAGTTCGACGCGATCCCGGCGTGGCCTGTTGCCCTTACGTGAGCGCCAGCCAGATCAAAATCGCCGCGAGGAGCGCAGCGAGTAGCCACAACGCGATAGCCGGTGGAATGAACAGCCGTGGCCGACCCCACCGCCAGCTCGTCCAGACGAGCAGCAGCACGAGTGCGACGATGATCGCGAACACGGCCAGCACGCCGGGAGCCTAGGCACCAACTGCACCGTTCAACCGGGGGGGCTAAGGCGGGACATGTCCCGGGACACTCACCCGTGAACCCCGCTCGCTGAGCGGAGAACCCTCGGCTCCTCCAGCCGACGCGCTCAGAAGTGGCCTCGGTCGAGCTGCTCCGCCGCCCAGTCGGCCAGCATCTCGCGTGTCCAGCGGATCGCTCGCGGACCTAGGCGCAGGCAGGGAAGGCGGCCCTGACGCACCCACTCGTACATCGTGCTCGCGGGAACGCCGAGCAGGCTTCCTGCGGCTTTCGCGTCGAGCAGCGGCTCGGAGAGATCGACGCCACCCGTCCTCGGAGTACCGCCTTCACCGGCTGCCGAAGGTGCGCGCAGGGGTTCCTGGTCGGTCATCGTTGCTTTTGCTCGGGGTCGGATGTGACGAGTCGGACGGCTGTGATGTGGGTGCAGCGGTTTCGCCAGGCGGGGCAGGAGCACGACCAGCGGCCGCCTTGGAGTCGGGTCGTGTACGGCGCCGGGCTGCTGCCTTGGACTTGTGCTTCGACTCCGGCTGGGGTGACGGCTTTGACGGTGACGCGGCCTTCGGCGAGGTAGCGGACGGTTTTCTGCTCGATCGTCTCGCGGGCACGCGAAGACGGGCGCAGGTTGCTCATCGCGTTTTCTCCGACTTCGGCCAGTGGCACTTGGGGCAGACGCCGAGGGTGTTGCCGTCGATGTGGACGGGGTTGTCGCAGCGTGGGCAGGGGACGGATTCGTCGGGGTTCAGTTGGGTGAACCCGCGAGGAGAGATAGCGTTAGCTATCTCTCCTACGTTTCTCTCTTCTCCGTTCTCTATTCGTCCCCGCTCCAGCGCGGGACTTCGAGCGGGACTTTCAGCGGGACTTTCAGCGGGACTTTCTCCCGGTATCTCCCGCTCCTCGGCGGGACTTTCGCGGCTGGCTGCTAATGCCCGCTCCTCCGCGGGGCTTTCGAGTAGAAGTTCGTAATGACCGCGGTGCCCTCGCCCGCGCCCTTCGGGCGGGGTAAAGCGGATCAGGCCTTTCTCGACGAGGCCGTCGCGTGCCCGCGTGAAGCTTCGCCCGTGGGTCAGGCGTGACGTGCCCCGTAAAAGGTCCTCGCCGAGATGCTCGGCTGTTTTCTGCCACCCTAAGAGGCAGCGTACGAGCGCGAGCGCGAGCTGCCATTCCTGAGCCGTCAGCCCGGCCGCGAGCAGCCGGTCGAAGGCGTCGTTGTAGTCGCTCACCGCCGCCAAACCTCCCGCGGCAGGAACAGCTCGGCCGGGGCTACGGCGCGATCGACAGCGTTCAGCATTGGATCTTCAGGCTCGCGAGTCCGGAGCTGGAGCAGCTCGTCCGTGAGCTTCGCTCCTCGCGGAGCGCCCGGCCGCTGCTCCCGCTAGCCTGAGTCATCCTCGCCGCCACTCCCGGCGGGATTAGCGACAGGCCCGGTACCCAGCCGGGCTGTCGTCTTTTCGGAGCCGTTCGAGCGCCGGTCAGCGATGAACTGGCGAAGCGTCTCCGGTTCGACCAGGACGCGCCCGCCGATCCGCACCGTCGGCAGCTCACCGGCCCAGACGAGTCGCCAGGCCGTCGCCCGGCTCAGACCCAGCACGCGGGCGGCGGAGGTCACCGAAAGCAGCGGCTCGAATACGGACTCGTTCCTGCTCATGCGTATTAAAGAATCGGCGCAAGTCTTCGCGACCCCTAGTCGGGAAACGCGAACTTCCGCAAAATGCGGCAATTTTCTTTCGCGATCGCTTTACCGAACGCGAAACCTCACTGCGGTCGATAAAGAACTATCGAATGATAGGATCTGCTTTACGGACGCGTTACCGGGGACGGACGCGCTAGAGGGGGTCGGACTTCTCCAGGATCTCCCGCCGCAGTCTGGCGAGCTGCAGCCCAACTGAGGTCGGCGAGCAGCCGAGCTGCTTCGCGATCTGCTCGTGCGAGTAGCCCTGGAGCTGCGGAATCGCGATCTCCACCATCATCCGGGCGGCGTCGTCGCTAAGCGACTCCCAATCCACCGAACCCGGGGACGGCGCCTTCCGCTCGCGGCCTACTTCGGAGGCCACGGCCTCGCCTCGGACATTGGTGCGCCCTCCACGCGGATCCGTCCGTTTTCGATCACGAAAACGTCGCCGGGTTTGCCTGGAGGGTGCGGACCGTCGATCGGCCGGATCACGCTCATCCCCGCCGATGGTATCCCGAACAGCCGTTCGTGCTGCCTCTCGGCGCGAGAGCGGCCCAGAAACGCTCCAGGTGGACCTCCGGTCCATCCGCCGATCGCAGGGCTTTAGACGGGCTCACAGCACGTCGCCATAACGGGCGGAATCGAACCGACCGAAAGCCTCGACGGCGACCGGCAACGGCGTCGCCGTCCTGAACGACGCACGGCTGTTCCCGCCCGCGCCGCCATGGTGGGAAACCGCGAGCGCGAGCGCCTGCGCGCAGTCGCCGTGGCTGCCGCCGACCCGAGGGTTCACGACGGCCGCACTTCCCGCGCTGTACCGGGTTCGGAGCCGCCGCAGCTCCGCGAGCAGCGTCGCCTCGTCGTACAGCTCCAGGCTCCCGGCGTTCAGCCGGGCGCGCAGCTCGGAGAACGCGACCGTCTTCGACGTGGCGGTCATCGGGACGGTGCGGACGTTCAGGCCGCGACGGCGGAGGTAATCGACGATCTGCGGCGCGGCGTATTGATCCGTGACGACCTTCGCCCTGAAGCGGAGACAGACGGCCGCAACCTCCGCGAGCACCGTGTCCTCGACGGCCCGCCGATCCTCGAACGACCCGGGCTTCCGCCGTGACGGTTTCCACGCCCGGGCGAGGCCAAGCACGAGCCGCCCACGGTCGCCGGGGTCACGCCCGACGACCGCCAGGCCGAAGGGGTCGGAGCTGAACGCGGGATCCAGTCCGGCGACCCATCCGGTCGCCTGCTCCGGGAGCAGCTCGCCGGGGAGCACGACCGCCTCGGCGATCCGCTCCGGGTCGAGGAAGCTGTGCCCGCCGCCGACGAACTCGGCCAGGTACTCGCTGCGGAAGCTCTCGGGGTCACGGGCCTGCTCGCGGGCCAGGAATCCGGCGTCGATCGTCGGGTTCATTTCGGCGGTCGGGACACGGTGCGCCATCGCGTCCTCCAGCTCGCCGCTCGACGCCTGCTGGAAAAGCTGCGCGAACAAGCCGTCGCTCCCATAGGGCGTCGAGGCCAAGAGGACCACGGCGGCGTCGCCGAACTGCGCCGTCGAGGGAACGAGCGACGCGAAAACTCGCTCAGCCACGGCCGGGCCTTCCGTGTCGGAGATGAAGTGCGCGGCCTCATCGAGGAGCACCGTCGAGATCGGCCAGCCTCTCGCGCCGCGAGACGAGCACGGGAACGCGCTGAGAGCGGTGCCGTTGCGGAACAGGATCTCGTCCTCGGTCGCCTGCTCGATCAGCTTCGAGAGCAGCGGACTCCGCTCAACGATCGAACGAGCTGCGGCCACGAACAGCCGCGCCTGCCGCAGATTCGTAGCGACGCAAACGACGTGCCGCCGCTCACCCGGACGCACCTTCTCGTCGAGGGCGGGACGGAGCAGGCAATCCCAGAGGCCGACGAGCGCCGCCATCGTTGTCTTGCCCGAGCGCCTCCCCAGCGCGAGAACGTGGAGTCGCGGGCCATCCTCGATCGCCGCCAGGATCTCCCGCTGCCGGGGCCAGAGGGGAAACCCGAGTAGGCGGCGGTTGTCGCAGGCTTCTACCAGGCCGCTAGTTGCCATTCGACTCGCGGTACTCCGCGTCGATGTAGTCCTGCAGCGCCGCAACCGGGTCGGCGTGACGGTCGCGGAGATGCTCCCGCAGCCGAACGGCGGCGAGCCGGGCGCAGTTGAGCGCCGTGAAGTAGATCTTCGCCGCCGGACGCGGCTCCCCGGATGCGTCGAGGAGGCCGTGCTCGTCGAAATACGCGTCGAGCAGCGCGACCTTCGCCTGCGCCCGACTCCAGTTGTCGAGCAGCGCGAGCGCCACCCCGTCGAGGTCGGACGCCTTCAGTCCGACTTGGCGCAGAAAACGCCGCTTCTGGGCGCGAGCTGCGGGTCGGATTTGGGCCACGCTTTCGCCGCCGTGGACGAGCGCATTCCGGTTCCCCCGCTGTGACATTCGGCTAGCCGCCGAGGGCGACGCCCGCCGACACGACGAGGAGCGACGGGCGCCTCGACTGGCGGCCCTCGGACATTTGGTCAGCCTCGGATCCGGGAGATCCACCCGGGCCGCTGCGACGGGTCGTCGGCGACGGCAACCCGGCGCTCGTCGGTCGCGACGACGACCTCGCCATCCACGATCACGCCTTCGCCGCGAGCGCGGGCACCTTCGAGCATCGCCTCGCGCCGGCTCTCCATGGCCTCAGGCGAGGACTTCTCGTCGAAGCGCGCCTGCGCGGCCGTGCGGAGCCGCTCGGGGAGGTTCGCGATCGCGCCCGGCCCCTGGCCCGCGGCCCACGCCACGACCTCCGAATCCTGGCGGTTTCTGTCGGAGATCTCCCGCTCGACCGTCTTGTCGTAT
>JACDAN010000249.1 GCA_013695385.1 Actinomycetota bacterium
CGTCGATCGTGATCGTGTCGCCTTCCTTGAGGGTCGTGCCGTTCAGCGAGGCCGTCCGCTCCTCCAGATCGAGGGAGAGCGCGTCGCAGCCGGCGACGCACGGCTTCCCCATTCCCCGGGCGACGACGGCGGCATGCGAGGTCATCCCCCCGTGGGCGGTGAGGATCCCCTGCGCCGCGATCATTCCGTGGATGTCGTCGGGCGTCGTCTCCCAGCGGACGAGGATGACGGCCTCCCCCTCTTTCGCCCGGTCCTCCGCCGTGTCGGCCTCGAAGACGATTGCGCCGGACGCCGCGCCGGGGGAGGCGTTCAGTCCCGTGGCGACCGCCTCGTAGGTCGAGCTCGGGTCGATCCGAGGATGCAGCAGCTGATCGAGCTGGGCAGGGTCGATCCGAGCGACCGCCTCCTCGCGCGAGATCAGCCTCTCGTCGACCATGTCGACGACGCACTTCAACGCCGCGGCCGCCGTCCGCTTCGCGCTTCGGGTCTGGAGGAGGTAGAGCCTGCCGTCCTCGACGGTGAACTCGATGTCCTGCATGTCGCGGTAGTGCTCCTCGAGGCGGCGCATCGTATCCAGAAACTCGTCGTACGCCTCCGGGAGCCGGTCGTGCATCCGCTCGAGTGGCTCGGGCGTCCGGATGCCGGCCACGACGTCCTCGCCCTGCGCGTCGGCGAGGAACTCGCCGTAGAGACCCGCCTCGCCCGTGGAGGGGTCGCGCGTGAAAGCGACTCCCG
Organism: Actinomycetota bacterium; assembly: GCA_013695385.1. Lineage (GTDB taxonomy): Bacteria > Actinomycetota > Thermoleophilia > Gaiellales > Gaiellaceae > JACDAN01. The sequence goes on from JACDAN010000249.1 coordinate 736, forward strand.
TGCCCGACTGCTCACCCTTGTTGCCGAAGACCATCTGGACGACGTTGACCGCGGTGCCGAGGTCGTCGGGGATGTCGTTGTAGCGCCTGTAGGCCTTCGCTCTCGGCGTGTTCCAGGAGTCGAAGACCGCCCGGACGGCGCGGCCGAGCTGCTCCTTCGCGTCCTGGGGGAAGGAGCGCCCGGTCTCCTCCTGGTAGATCTGCTTGTAGGCCTCGATCACCGCCGGCAGGTCGTCCGCGTACTTGGCAAGGGCGTCCTCGAAGCGGTGCCCCTCGATCCCCTCGACGACCTCGCCGTACATCTGGATCAGGCGGCGGTAGGAGTCGCGGGCGAACTTGGGGTTGTCGGTGCGTCGCGCGAGCCCCTCGGCCGCCTCGTCGTTCAGGCCGAGGTTGAGGATCGTGTCCATCATCCCGGGCATCGAGACCGCCGCACCCGAGCGAACCGAGACGAGCAGGGGGTCGTCGGGGTCGCCGAAGCGCTTCCCGCTCACCTCCTGGAGCCGGATGAGGTGCTCGTCGACCTGGGCCTCGAGGCCGTCAGGCAGGTCGCCGCCGCTCGCCATGTATGCGCGGCAGGCGTCGGTCGTGATCGTGAACCCGGCCGGGACGGGCACGCCGAGCTGCGTCATCTCCGCGAGCCCGATCCCCTTGCCGCCGAGGAGCTCGCGGCCCCCCTCGGTGGGTTCGTCGAACCCGTAGACGTATCGCTCGCCGGACATGGGAGGGAATCTTCCCACAGCGGCGATACTCCGCCACGTGGCGGACCGGCGGATCGTGGCTTTCGGGGGGTTCGGGCTCTTCAACGCCGATCATGGCGGATTCGCCCCCGAGCTCGTCAGGATGACGGGAAAGGGGCGGCCCCGCGCATGCTTTCTCCCGCAGGCGTCCAACGAGGACTCCGACTACGTCGTGGCTTTCTACGAGGCCTTCTCGGAGCTCGCCGACTGCACGTACGTCGTCTTCAGTCCCTGGCCGCCGGAGAGCTGGCGCGAGCGGATCACGGGAGCGGACATCGTGTTCGTCGGCGGCGGGAACACGGCGAACATGCTCGCCGTCTGGCGAGTTCACGGTGTCCCGGAGGTGCTGCGGGAGGCCTGGGAGTCCGGAACCGTGATGTGCGGCTCGAGTGCCGGGATGATCTGCTGGTTCGAGGCCGGCGTCACCGATTCGTTCGGCCCGCAGCTCGAGGGGATGCAGGACGGGCTCGGTTTCCTCCCGGGGAGCGCCTGTCCGCACTACGACGGCGAGGAACGGCGGCGTCCGCGGTACCACGAGCTGGTGGTGGGCGGCTTCCCGGGTGGATACGCAGCCGACGATGGGGTCGGGCTCGTGTTTCAGGGCACGGAGCTCGCCGAGGCCATCCGGGTCATGCCCGCAAAGCTCGCCTATCGCGTCGAGTTGCAGGAGGGCGAGATCGTGGAGACGCCCATCGCGGCCAGGCCGCTGTGACCAAGGGTCCGCTCGAGCTCGTCCCGCTGACGCCGGCTGCCATCGAAGCCATGCTCGACGGCCGGCCCGAGGAGGCCGGTCGCCTGCTGGGGATCGAGCTCCCGGAGGAGCCGGCCTCGGACGGGGAACGCAGCTTCCTGGGTCTCCGGCTTCGGCAGATGCGCGAGGACGAACGCTTCCTGACGTGGTGCCCTCACGCGGTCGTCCTGGACGGTCGGATGATCGGGCAGGCCGGCTTCCACGGCCCGCCGGGCGTCAACGCTGCCGAGAATCCAAGGGCGGTGGAGTTCGGCTACGGAATCTTTCCGCAGCACCGGGGCCGCGGCTACGCGACCCGGGCGGCAATGCTGCTGATGGAGCTGACGCGCGAGCGCGGCGTCCACGAGTTCGTGCTCTCGAGCTCGCCCGACAACGAGCCGTCGCTCGCGATCATCCGGAAGCTGGGCTTCGTCAAGACGGGCGAGCGGATGGACGACGAAGACGGCCTCGAGCACGTCTTCGAGCTCCGACCATGAACGGCGACGAGACGAGCAGCGCGACGCTCGCCCACGACGCGAAGAACCGACCCCAGTGGAGTCCGCCGGATACTCCCACGGGTCGTAGTGGGCGACCCACGACCCCGGCGGCGGCGTCAACGCCGTGTCGGCCGTGACGAAATGGATCGGGTAGCCGAAGTCGACCGCGCACGCCTCGGCCCGGCTTTCGACCTCGACGGGGATCGCCAGCGTCGCCAGGGTGCAGAAAGAATGCGAGGGTCGTGAGGACAAATGCCAGCCGTCCTCGATGGCCGAAGCGCATGCTTCGAGCGCTCACCGACGGCGCCGAGCCTTGAACTCCGCGATCCAGGCGAGGCCGCGAAGGCCGAGCCACAGCGGCGCCAGCAGGAAGTAGAAGATCAGCCCGGCGAGGAAGAGCAGGGACCACCACAGGCCCCAGCGCCAGAGCGGGATGGGCCGGGCGCGAGCCTCGGCGGCCGACGGATTCACGACGACGCGGCGGCCGAGCGCTGCCGCTGCTCGAGGACCTGGAGAACCCGGGCGGCGGTCTCCTCGATCGACAGCTCCGAGATCTCGATCACGGGACACCCGAGGCGGCGGTGGAGCTTCTCGGCGGCCTCGAGCTCGTCGTAGATGTCGACGAGCGCCGCGTACTTGCGGTTGTTCCCGCCCCCGAGACGCTTCGCGCGGTCGGTGCGGATCTCGGCGAGACGCTCTGCGTCGATCGTGAGCCCAACGACCTTCTTGGAATCGATCTCGAAGAGCTCCGCCGGCGGCTCGATGCCGTTGACGATCGGGACGTTCGAGGTCTTGTACCCCAGGTAGCCGAGATACATGGAGAGCGGCGTCTTCGAGGTGCGCGAGACGCCCACGAGCACGATGTCCGCCTCCTCGAGCCACCCACCCACGCCGTCGTCGTACTTCACGGCGAACTCGATCGCCGCCATCCGTTTGAAGTACTGGGAGTCGAGCGGCGGCCGTGCTCCCGCCGTCATGGTCGCCGCGGCACCAGACACACGCGCGACAGCGTCGATTGGGTGTCCGAGTATGTCGCAGTAGTGAATCCGGGCGCTCTTGCAGAGGGCGCGCATCGCCTCCCGCAGCTCCTGCTCGACGAGCGTGTAGAGCATCACGGCAGGACGTCCTTTGGCGCGCTCGACGGCTAACCGCAGGTCGTCGACCGTCTCCACCCTCGGGTGGACGATCTCCTCGAACTCCTGGTTCGGGAACTGGGCCTCGAGCGCCAGCACGAGCCGTTTTGCCGTCGCGCCGGTGGCGTCGGAGATCACGTGCAGCTCGACGGTCGCCATCGCCGGGGAGCGTAGCGCCGTCGGCAGGAATGGCCATCGCCGGTGTCTGGCACCGGCCATGGCCTTCGGGGAGGGGGATCCCTATTCGGCGGAGTTCGGCCTGGCGCCGAGCTTCACTTCGATCTCGCGGTCGTCGCCGCCGCGGCGGACGGTCAGCCGCAGCATGTCGCCCGGCTGCTTCGCGTCGATCCGGCGGCGAAGCTCGTCACCGGACTCGATCTCTTCCCCGTCGACGGCCGTGACCACATCGTTCGCCCGAAGACCCGCTCGGGCTGCCGGGCTGCCGGCGACCACTTCCATGATCTGCGCGCTGTCTTCACCGCCGAGACCCACGCCGAGGTACGCGTGCTCGACCTCGCCGTCCTCGATCAGCTCCGCGGCGATCTCGCGAGCGGTGTCCGACGGAACCGCGTACCCGATTCCGACGCTTCCGCCCGACTCGCTGCGGATCTGCGCGGCGACGCCCACCACACGGCCGACCGAGTCGATCAGCGGCCCGCCGGAGTTGCCGCTGTTCAGCGAGGCGTCCGTCTGCACAGCGTTCTCGATCGTGAATCCGTCCGGTGCCCGGATCTCGCGGCCGAGCGCCGAGATGATGCCCGCGGTCACCGTGCCCTGAAGCCCGAACGGGCTTCCGACCGCAACCACCGGGTCACCGACCTCGACAGAGTCCACGGAGCCCCATGGCAGCGGGTCGAGCTCCCCCGCAGGGGCATCCACGTCCAGGACGGCGATGTCGGTCGACGCATCGGTGCCGACGACGCGTGCGCGCCGCTCCGTGCCGTCCGAGAACACGACCGTGACGCTCTGGGCAGAGTCCACGACGTGCTGGTTCGTGACGATATGGCCTTCGTCGTCGATGAGGAAGCCGCTGCCGGTTCCGCCGCCCGGGCCGCTTGTCACTCGAATCTCGACGACGCTGCTCGACACCTTCCGGTAGAGGGCGGCCACCGTCGAGGGTTTCTCGGCGATCGGGGTGGCGCGCTCGGCCGTCCGGGTCACCGTGTCGTCGTCCGACATTGCAACGATCGTCCCGCCCAGGCTGGCCCCGAGGCCCGCCGCGAGCGTCACGAGCGCTCCAATCGCTGCTATCCGCCTGTTCATCGAGTCTTCTTCTCCTCGTCCGCGTTGTTGTCGTTCTCCATGGAAGCGACAGCCCCTAAGATCCGCCTGAGATCGTTGTTGCGCGCCGGTTAAGGGGTGTTAACGCGGGATTTGCGACAGATCACCGAGGAGCCCGATCGTGTCGCGCACATCGAGGAGGAGCCGGAGACGGTTCCGGCGCACGGCAGGATCCTCGGCCATCACGAGCACCTCCTCGAAGAATCGGTCGAGGAGCGGCCCGAGGAGCGCTCCCGCCTCCACGGCGACATCGAAGTCACCCGCCTCGATCGCACCGGTGATCTCGGGTTCGATCTGCGTTAGCGCCTGGGAGACCTCGCGCTCCGCCTCGTCGGTGAGCAACTCGGGATCGAGCTTGGCGGCTGCCTTCTCCTTCTCTCCCAGCCGGCCGGCGCGGATGTACGCCGTGTGAATGGGAGCAAGCTGCTCGTCGGGGAGTGCGTGCAGGGCGCGCGCGAGACGCGCGACGCTCCCGAGATCCGGCACCGATGCGGTGCGCGCCGCGCGCACGAACTCGACGGGGACGTCGCCCAGCAGCCCCTCGAACCGTTCCTCGACGAACTCGGCCACCTCGCCGGGCAGGAGCTCCCTCGGGATTGTCAGCCCGCCCTCGGTTGCCAGCCGGCAGAGCCCGATGGCGGCGCGCCGGAGCCCGAACGGGTCGCGCGAGCCGCTCGGCTTGTGGCCGAGCGAGAACGAGACGGTGAGCGCATCGATCCTGTCGGCGGCGGCGAGCACCCGGCCCGGATCGGTCGACGGGAGCGGGCCACCCGCCGAATCGGGCAGGTACTGCTCCGCGATCGCGGAGCACACCGCCTCCGGGAACCCAGCAAGCCGCGCGTACTCCGCCCCGATGTGCCCCTCGAGCTCGGGAAACTCCCGCACGAGCTCGGCGGACTGGTCGGCCTTCCCCAGCCGGGCCGCCTCCATCGACGCATCCCCGCCGCCGAGCCGGTCGGCAAGTCCCTCCAGCCGCGCGGTCTTGTCGGCGAAGCTTCCCGCCCCGGCGAAGTAGACGATCGACCCGAGTCGACCGGCGAGCTCCTCGATCCCGGCCTGCACGTCCCGCTCGAACGTGAAGGTGGCGTCGTCGAGCCTCCCTTCGAGCACGTTGACGTTGCCGGCTCGGACCGTGTCCGGGTCGCCCCCGTTCGCGACCAGCCCGAAGCGGTTGCCACCGAGTGGGAAGTAGCGCTGGTGCGACTGCATGGCGGTCTCGACCACCCGGGGCGGAAGCTGGAGGAAACGCTCGTCGAAGACGCCCTCGAGAACGAGAGGCCGCTCGACGAGGTGGACGACCTCGCGCAACTTCCCCAGCGGGTCGCGCCACTGGCCCAGGGCGTCCAGCCCCTCCCGGATGATCCGCTCGCGCTCGGCGGCGTCGGGCTCGACGTCGGCCCCGCGGAGTGTCTCGGCGTACGCCTCTGCGGAAGGGAGATCGAGCTCCCCGGAGGTGAACCGGTGACCTCTGGTCGTCGTTCCGTAACCCTCGACGGATCCGCCGTCGAGACGGGCGCACGTCCAGCGAACCGGTCTCGGGAACCGCAGGCCGGAGTCGTCCCAGCGCATCGTCTTGCCGAACCCGAGGCCGCGGAGGATCGAGTCGAGCCGACCCGGCAGGACATTGCTCAAGGACTCGGCGGCCACGGTGACCCCCAGGAAGCCGTCCCGTTCCTCCAGGTCTTCGGCAGACACGCCATGGCGCTTCGCGAAGCCGGCGGCAGCCTGTTCGCGCAGGGCAAGAGGGGGTCCCTTCAGCCAGCGATCCTCGGTCTGCTCCTCGATGCCGCCGACCAGCACGGCGAGGCGGCGGGGCCCGACGAAAACACGGTCGGGCAGGACGCCCAGATGCTGCTCACAGAGCCGCGGAAGCTGCGCCTCCGCCTCGTAGACGGCCCGCGCCGGGAGCTCCTCGCAGCCGATCTCAAACAGGAGCGTCGGCAAGATACCCCTCCGCAACTCGACGAGCCAGATCGCGAACGCGGCCGATGTACGACGCGCGTTCCGTGGCCGAAATCGCTCCTCGCGCATCGAGGAGGTTGAAGGCATGCGAGGCCTTCAGCACCTGGTCGTACGCCGGGAGCGTCAGCCGGCGGGCGATCAGGGCGGCGCACTCCTCCTCGTGCTCGGCGAAGCGCCGCGTCAGAACGTCGACCGGAGCCGCCTCGAAGTTGTAGGCGGACCACTGGCGCTCGTTCTCGCGATACACATCGGCCCAGGTGAAGCCCGGCGCCCACTCGAGCTCCCAGGCGCTGCGCTTGCCCTGGAGGAACATCGCCAGCCGCTCCAGCCCGTAGGTGATCTCGCCCGAGACGACGTCCAGCTCGAGCCCGCCGAGCTGCTGGAAGTAGGTGAACTGGGTCACCTCCATTCCGTCGACCCAGACCTCCCACCCGAGACCCCAGGCGCCGAGGGTCGGGCCCTCCCAGTCGTCCTCGACCAGGCGGACGTCGTGTCTCTTCGTATCGATGCCGATCTCCTCGAGCGAGCCGAAGTACTGGTCGAGAATGTCCTCGGGCGCCGGCTTCAGGATCACCTGCAGCTGGAAGTAGTGCTGGAACCGGTACGGGTTCTCGCCGTAGCGGCCGTCCCTCGGGCGGATCACCGGCTCCACGTAGACGGTGCGCCAGGGCTCCGGGCCGAGGCAACGCAGAAAGGTCGCCGGATTGAACGTCCCTGCCCCGAGCTCGGTGTGGTACGGCTGCATCACGACACAGCCGCGGTCGGCCCAGTAGCGCTGGAGCGCCGAGATCATCTCCTGGTAGTTCACGCCGAGAGCGTCTTCAGGCGGAAGCCACCGTGATACTCGTACGAGGAGGCAATGACGGAGAGCGCGTCGCGGCCCGCGCGAGCCGTGAGCCCCAGCCCCGCGGCGTCGGCCATCGGGCTCCGCAAAAGCCCCTCGATCCCGGCGAGCCCTGAGGCCGAGAGCGCGATCGAGTCGGCGCGACAGTGAGCGCACACAGCGCCTCCCGCCCTCGGCGAGTAGCCGACCAATCCCTTCTGCGCGCCACACTCGGCGCAGCTCGTCAGGTGCGGGAGGTAGCCGGCGAGCCAGAGGAGCTTGAGCTGGAACGACAGGACGAGAGGGTCGACGCCTGCGCGCGAGTCCGGTCTCCGCTCGATCTCGTCGAGGAGGTCGAGGAATCGTGTCAGCGCCTCGAAGGCCCGCGGGTTCGCCTCCTGCTCGGGAAACAGGCGCAGCATCGCTTCGAGGGCGACGAAGCCGACGCCAAGGCGATAGTTGTCCTCGCGGGCAGAGCGGTGCGGGTGGATGAGCTCCACACCCGTGATCGTCTGGAGCTCGCCGCCGCCCTGATGGAGGACGAGCTCGACATGACTCAGCGGCTCGAGCCTCCCGCCGAACCGAGACTTCGTGCGGCGGATCCCCTTTGCGACCGCACCGATCCGTCCTCGCTCGAGCGTGTAGAGATGGAGGACCCGGTCGGCCTCCCCGAAGCGGAGCGACCGAAGCACGACCGCTTCCGACTTGTAGGTCCGCCCGGCCACGTCTCAAGTGTAGAAGCGGCCCCAGTCGGGGAGACCCGGAGGGCATGGCCAGGATCCAGATGTACTCGACGCGCTGGTGCGGCTACTGCGTCCGCGCGAAGGCTCTGCTGGAGCAACGGGGGATCCCCTACGAGGAGCTCCTTCTCGACGACGACCCGGCATTCCGCCAGACCGTCTTCGACCGAACCGGCGGCTGGACGGTACCGCAGATCATCGTCGACGGCGAGCCGATCGGCGGCTACGTCGAGCTGTGGCGACTCGATCAGGCCGGCGGCCTCGACGAGCTCTCCGACGCGGCTTAGCGCTACTGGATCGTCAGGGGCGTCCCGACCGGCATCAGCCGGGCGAGACGGAGGATGTCGCCGTTGCGCAACCGGATGCAGCCGTGCGAGACGCGGCCCGGGAGGATCCCCGGCTGATTCGTCCCGTGGATCCCGATGTACCCGCCGCCGGGCCAGTCCGTCAGGACGGCAGAGCGTGCGCTGGTTCCGAAGGCGATCGGACCGTAGACCGGGTTTCCGAACCCGTAGAGCTGGTTCCGAATGTAGAACTCGCCCCGCGGTGTGGGCCACCGGCTCGCCCCGATCCCGATGGGAGCGCGGAAGACGACTTTGCCGCGCCGGTAGAGCGTCGCGGACAAGCTCCGCTGGTCGACGACGAGGCGGGTTCGCACTTCCTTCCAGTCGCTCAACACCTTCCGCTTCACCCAGCCCGCGCGCCCGTTCGGCAGCGTCGCGAGGCGGACTCGGATCCAGACCCCGCGCCTGGTACGCCGGCCTTCGAGTGCAAGCACGAGATTCGTCGTCCCCTCGAGGGTGAAGCGGTCGAGCCGGCCGGCCGGGCGTGCGTCGAGACGCGGAGCGCTGCGAGCGATGCCCCGCCGAAGGACGAACGCATAGCGGTAGAGATTGTCCGGCCCGCTGAGGACGAAGCGATCCTTCTTCTTCGGCTTCGGCTTCGGCTTAGGTGGGGGCGGCGGCTGGGGCGGGGGCGGAGGGCCACCGGCGCCGGCTACGGAGATCGTGATGTGGCGGGTGGCTGCAGCGGTTCCAGGGATGCTCGGCTGGGCGGTGAAGATCATCGAGTAGCTGCGCCCCGCGTCCGGAGCACCGGGCATCCAGTTGAAGCTTGCGGAAGCCGGGTTTCCGTCCTGCGGCGCAAAGGCGGCACCCGGCGGAATGCCGGCGCCGCTGATCCTGACGGAGACGACCGGGGCTCCCGGCGCCGTCGCAGTAAGGGTAAAACTGACCTGCGCGCCGACTGTCGCCTGGATTCGCGCGCCTTCGGCAGGGGTCGGAGGTGCCCAGCTCGCTCCGGGCACGGCGGCGGGCCGCGGGGG
>JACDAN010000265.1 GCA_013695385.1 Actinomycetota bacterium
GCCATGAACGAGGACGACGTCTCGATCGCGTACAAGTTCGAGGGCACGATCGTCAATCTGCTCGAGTACGGCGCCGCTCGCGAATTGATCGATCCTGCGCCGGTCGGCACCCGTGAGGCGGCGTCGCGCTTCCAGCTGACGATCTGGGTCGATGACACCGATGCCGCGTGTGCCGAACTGGCGTCGCGCGGTGTCGAGTTGCTCAACGGCCCGATAAACCGCGACTGGGGGCTCCGCACCGCGAGCTTCACCGATCCCGACGGCCACATCTGGGAGGTGGCGGGCAAGATTCCTTCGTGAGCCGGTGCCGGGCGCGCCTCCCCGAACGGCTCTCAACAGGACTTCTCAAGCGCTCGAACTGTTGACTGATGTCCCGTATCTTCGTCAGCCGACCGATTTCTCGGAGCCCGTCCGTTACGCCTACGGGCGTGATTCGTCTCCTCAACCGGGCGTCCCTCGGGGAACGATTTTCGAGCACGTTTGGAGTACGAGCCGTGTCTTCCCGGGCACAAACCGACGGTATTGGATCTACGTGCCAGCTCGATACAGCCCCGCGCAGCCCGCCTCGCTGATGGTCTTTCAGGACGGGGACGCCTGGCTCGACCCCAATGGTGACATGCGCGTCTCCACTGTCTTCGACAACCTGATCCACCGCCACGAAATGCCCGTGACAATCGGTGTCTTCATCGACCCCGGCATCTTCCGTGCGGAACTCCCGGCGAAGCTCGGATGGGACCCGAAGCCCGAGAACCGGAGTGTCGAGTACGACACGCTGAGCGACGCCTATGCGGAGTTCTTGCTGACCGAAATTCTCGCCACGGTCCAACACGGATACGTCATCACCGATGACCCGGACCGACGCGCGATCTGCGGGATGAGTAGTGGCGCCATCTGCGCGTTCACCGTCGCCTGGGAACGCCCTGATCAGTTTCGGCGAGTTCTCAGCTACTTAGGCAGCTTCGCCGACATCCGCGGCGGCCATCGCTATCCGGACCTCATCCGCCAAACCGCGAAGAAGCCCCTGCGGGTCTTCCTTCAAGCGGCTACTCGGGACGTCAACTGGGACGCCGCTGACCTCAACTGGTTCAGCGCCAACCTCATGATGGCTGCCGCGCTTGCGGAGCGAGGCTACGACTTCCGCCTCGTCCTCGGAGACGGCGGCCACGACGCCAACCATGGCGGCGCGATTCTGCCGGATGCGCTCCGCTGGCTCTGGCGAGCGTAAGCGAGCAAAGAACGTGCCCGCGGACCGCAACGCGGCAGTGGTCGAGACGTAGGCTGCCGGCCGTGCCGATTCGCGGGCTCCTCTTCGACTTCGACGGACTCATCGTCGACACCGAGACGCCGTCTTTCGCATCCTGGCAGGAGGTCTACGGGGAGCACGGCCGGGAGCTCCCACTGGAGCGGTGGGCGACCATCATCGGCACGACCGGTGGCGGCTTCGACCCGCTCGACTACCTGGAGGAGCTCCACGGGCCCATCGACCGCGTCGCGGTCAAGGCCCGCCGAGCCGAGCACGAATTGCGGCTGTTGGAAATCGAGGAGCTACGGCCGGGCATCCTGGATTACCTCGAGGAAGCCGACCGCCTGGGCCTGAAGAAGGCGATCGTCTCCAGTTCCTCGCGCCGGTGGATCGACCGCCATTTGGCCCGGCTCGAGCGAGCCGAGCACTTCGACGCAATCGTCACCGCGGACGGTGACCCGGCGCGCGGGAAACCCCGTCCGACGCTCTACCTGGAGGCGCTCGAGCGCCTCGATCTACGGCCGGACGAGGCGATCGCCTTCGAAGACTCACCGAACGGCGTCAAAGCGGCAAAGGCCGCAGGCATCTACTGCGTCGCTGTGCCGAACGGCGTCACGGCCACCCTTCGCCTCGAGGAGGCCGATCTGAGGCTCGAGGAGCTCGCAGAGCTTCCACTCCGCGAGCTCCTCGGCCAGTTCTGAGCTACGTCTTCTTGGAACTTGCGGCGGGCGAGCTCTCAGCCGAGGGCACCGCCTGCTTGACGTTCTCCTGCAGCGAGTCCGTCAGCTCCTGACCCTGCTCGCTCGCGGATTCCGACGCAGCGCTGGCGACATCCGGCGCAACATGCTTGCCGCGCTCCAGCACCTCACCGCCGGTCTCCTTGACCGTGTCTTTCATCTGATCGGCGACCTCTCCGATCCGCTCGTCCTCCATCCGCGTCGATGGAATCGCAAGGCCTGCGAGGAGACCCACAGCGGCCCCGCCAATCATCATTCCGAGCGGATTCCGCGGTGTGACACCGACCTTGGCGGCTCCGGCGGTCACCTGCTCACGGTCCGGCACGACGCCGGAGACAGTCGAAACGAGGCTGTCGACCCGGCCCACCACCGCGTCTTTGCCCGACCCGACGGCGCTCTTCACGGCGTTCTTCTTGTTCGACACGGACTCGGACACTCGGCCCTTCACGTCGGCCTTGTGGCCGATCGCGCCGACCGTGTCGCCGATCTGCATGCGCGTGTCCTCGATGTCCGACCGCACTGCTTCGGCCGGCCGGTCTTGCGTGAGCTGAGCGCGCGTTTCGTCTAGTTGCTGTCTGATCCGATCTGGGTCTTGGCCCATTGGACGTCCTCCTTCAAGGAATCAACTGTTTTCTCGGGGATGATGGATCCGGCCCCCTGGACGCGGTTCTTGCCCGCGTAGAAGAGGACGGCAGCGACGACTCCGTACGCCACGCCTACGAGCAGCGCGACGAGCCAGTTCGGCATGACGCCGTCGAGCGCAAGGATGACAAACGCGGTGAGGGCACCGCCGGCGAGCAAGCCAATACCACCGGCGAGACCCATCAGGCCCGCGCCGGCACCAACCTTCTTGCCTTTCTCGCCCATCTCAGCTTTCGCAAGCTGCAACTCTTGCCGGGCGAGAGTGACGACCCCTTCACCGACGCGGCTTACCTCCGACCGCGCCAGATCGAGCTCCTGCTTGACCAGCGTCTTCGTCTCGTCGGCAAGCTGCTTGACGAGATCGGTGGTCGACTGGTCGCGCAGCTCTTGCTGGCGACTCTCGTTGCCGACGGGCGTGCTCATCGGGGAATCTCGCCCCCCGACGACGACCCCTTTCGTGAGTCGTAGTAGTCCATAGCCCCTACCCCCGGACGAGGCGCAGAAACAGTTGTGTGCAAAGCCGTACGCACCGCGGTCAGGAGGGTCACGTCGGGCAGACTGGAGACATGCCAATCGAGAAGACCGACGCGGAGTGGCGGGCTGAGCTCTCGCCCGAGCAGTACCGGATTTTGCGGGGGAAGGGCACCGAGGCACCGGGCACCGGCGAGTACGACCACACCTTCGAGCCCGGCACCTACCATTGCGCCGGCTGCCGAGCCGAGCTCTTCGCCTCAGAGACGAAGTACGACTCAGGCTGCGGCTGGCCCGCCTTCTACGCCCCGGCGGCAGACGAAGCGATCGAGGAAGAGACCGACTCGACCTTCGGCATGAAGCGCACCGAGGTCATGTGCTCGAATTGCGGAGGCCATCTCGGGCACGTCTTCCCAGACGGCCCCCACCCGACGGGGCTGCGCTACTGCATCAACTCCGCCGCGCTGAAACTGGAAGAAAAGTAGTCCGCGCGCCGGGCTCAGCCCGGCGCGCCCACCCGCAT
>JACDAN010000046.1 GCA_013695385.1 Actinomycetota bacterium
CGCCTACACTGTTTCCCGAGGGGCGTTAGCTCAGCTGGGAGAGCGCCGGCTTTGCAAGCCGGAGGTCGCCGGTTCGATCCCGGCACGCTCCATTCCCACTCGTAGAGCCGAATTCGCGGAAAAGTCCCGCAAATCGGCCTATTTGCCGATCGAGCCGTTCTCGTCCGTTCCGGACCGTTCGTACCCGTTCGAGACCCTTCCCGCGGGGTCTGCACGGGGTCTTGGACAATCGCCGGGGTCTCCACGGGGTCTGCAAACGGTCGCCGCCGCGACGATGTGCTCGCCCGTCTCGGGCAGGCGCTCGTTCGGGCGCGGGCCGTTCCGCTCGCGGCGTAGGCTAAGTCGCATCCGAATCCTCATCACCTTCGAGCCGCCCGGAGCAGTCGAAAGCTCCGTCAGTGGCAGGCCGAGAACGCCGCCACGGCCCTCTTTTTGCGCCAAACCCTCCCTAGCTGGGTCGTCTGGGTCTGGCGCTCATTCGGGCGCGGGCCGTTCCGCTCGCGGCGTAGGCTCCCTACATCACGGGGCGGCGGGCACTATCGGTTGCGCGGGACCTCGTCGTGCTGGGGATCCACCCGGCACGCTCGCCGCGACGGTGCCAGGCGGCGGGCCGCTCACACGGTCGACACTACCTTGGTAAGCCTGGCACGGTCGGCGCAACGACCGCCGAAATCTCTACGTCATCCACGTCGACCGTGATCGTGGTCGAGCCGCCCTGGGTCGTGCCTTCGCCGGGGTAGCAGTTCGTCGACCACACGTTCTCATGTCCCGTGGCTTTAGTCTGGACGTTCCGCTTATCCAGCACTGTCGTCAGCGACGCGCGGTCGGTCCCGGAACGGACGATCACCCGGCCCGTGGTGGTATCGGACTGGTGGAGCTCCATCTCGATCCACACCCACGTCCCTGCAGCGGGCAGATTGACGCCCGCTGGCGCGTTGTGAGAGATCCAGTTCCCGTTTGTAAGGTCGTGTTCCGCGAGGTAGAGGTAGTTCAGATTGTCGCGTACCTTCAACCCCAGCACCCAGGCCGGGACGTTGGTGCTCGGATTCAGCGGGTCAACGCTCTTGAACTGTGCGAGATTGAAGAAGTTTGACGGTGCGCCGGGAAAGATGTTCGCAGGGAACCGGTACCACGCTCCCTGAATGGTACGCGTGTGCGACCGGGTCTCCGCCCACCTGAACATGCGCGTCGCGTTTCCGCCGACAGCGGCGTCGGCGGTCTGCCTCAGCCCGTACGTGCCCGTGCGCGCCGCCGCCATAGAGGTGATGGAGGCGCCGGTGCCGTCGTTGTACTCGCCGCCTCCAGCCGGTAAGCCTTGCTTCCACTCGTCCAACGTCCCCGCCTCCATGCCCGCTGTCCAAAGAGCCGACATTGGGAGAGGCGCCGGCGGGGGAGACGAGCCAGCCGACTTCTCCAATGCCGTTACCCGCTCCTCAAGCTTGACGATTTCGTCGTGGAGTGCCTGGTTATAGTCCTTTTGCCGCTGGTCGACCCCATTCGCGACGGGTGCGGAGAGGGTCGCATTGAGCTTATCGAGGAGGCTAGGCGACACAGATGCCGAGACAGCCACCGCGGAGACGAGTGTGAGTGCGACGGCACCGGCTGCGGAGAGAAGAAGATTACGGCGCATAAGAGATACAACCGGTCGTGCGACTGCGACGAGCACCCTAGCACCCGGCCGTCGCGGCTGCGGGGGAACGTGCCCCTAGGCGGGCGATCCGACCAGCGAGCCGCGCGGCGTCCTTCTCACCGTCCCCGCGCGCAACGCCACGCGCTGGACGATCGCACGCATGGGGTGATTATCCGAGGTCGCGGATCCGGGCGGCGTACTGCTCGCTGCCCGGACGGAGCGAGCTCGCGAGCTTGTAGTGCCCGTTCGCCTCGTGCTCGTGCCCCTTCTTCTCCAGGCAGCGGCCGAGCGCGTAATGCGCGTAGTCATCCGTGGGAGCCAACTCGAGCATGGCGCGGAACTCCCGCTCGGCCTCGTCCCAGCGCTGGATGCGGAAGTAGGCGATGCCGAGTGCCTCGCGGATCGACGCCTTGTCCGGCTCGCGCCGCTTGGCCTTCTCGTCCCGACGTTCTCGACGGTCTGCTCGAGACGCTTCCCCTCCTTCACCTGGATCACCCCGATCCGGCCGTCGACGGCCCAGTTCTCGAGGTACGTCCGCGGGACGATGTGCGCGTTCTTGACGTTGGGGTATTCCATGACGGCCTCGTAGGGCTCAGTCTTTGGGCGACTCGCCTACCTACAGCTTGAACGTGTTGCGACGCGGCGCGGTCGTCTCCGGCCCATCGGCTCCGAGGAACTCCATGAAGTCGAGAAGCACCTGGGTCGCAGGCTGCTCACGAGCCCGGCCGATGACTTTTCTCCCCTAGCCCAGTCCTATCCTTCGCGAGCCATCACGGCTTGTGTCGGACACACCTCCGGAAAGGGTCTTAGAAAATGAACGAATCGCTGAAGAGCGTTGGCGCAATCACGATGTTCGTCGAGGATCGGGGGCGAGCCAAAGCGTTCTACGAGAAGGTCTTCGACGTGACGGCCATGAACGAGGACGACGTCTCGATCGCGTACAAGTTCGAGGGCACGATCGTCAATCTGCTCGAGTACGGCGCCGCTCGCGAATTGATCGATCCTGCGCCGGTCGGCACCCGTGAGGCGCCGTCGCGCTTCC
>JACDAN010000050.1 GCA_013695385.1 Actinomycetota bacterium
GCGCCCAGGAGAGTCTCGTCCGGGCCGTCCCGCGCTTCGTACGGATGATCGACGGCGCTGCGGAGCTCGTCGCCTAGGGCCGGCTGACCTCCTCGGCTTTGTTGAGGGCCGCGCAGAGAGGACACAGCCGCTTGCCGCCTTCGCCGTCGCGCCGGCGGTCGACCGGCAGCTCCTGCCCGAGGAGGCACTCCGTGTTGTCGTGGTAGGCCGAATCGTCCGGCGCATGCCAGGGCCGCGTGCGCACCATTCCGACGCCAGGATATTCAAAAGACAACACTTGATGACGTCGTCGCACTTTGATCTTTCGCAAAGAGCGGCTAAAAAGAGGGGTACATGCGGCCGAACGCTCCTGGGGGAGGGTGGTTCGCGGCCGCTGCGGCGCTCAGCGCGGCAGCGGCCCTGGCCTTGGCGTGGGCAATCGGCGAGGGTGAGGGCGTCGCAAACGCGATCGACGATCTGCCGCTCCTCTTCCTCGCCGGCGCAGTCGGCGCGGCGCTCTACGGCTGGCGCGAGACGATCCGCGGAGCGGAAGGCGCCCGGCGCGAAGCCGGCGAGGAGCGGGCGAAGACCGAAGCGATCGAGAAGCGCCTCGAGACCGAGCGCCACTGGACTGCCGAGCTCCGCAAGCAGGTGGCAACGCTCGAGCACGAGCGCGGCCTCCTCGGCGCGACGAACGACGTCCCGAGCCTCGTCCTGAGGACGGCGAAGGAGCTCGTTGGCGCCGACAAGGGACTGCTCCTGTCGCGAAAGGATGCCGACTCCGACGGCGACCTCGACCTGATGGCCGCCCAAGGTTTCGAGGTCGACCCGGCGGAGAGCAACGTCGCGCAGCGCTTTGCCCGTGAGGTGATCGCAGGCGATCAGACCGTGCGCGAAGAGAGTCCGACGCTGCCCGTCGAGTCGACGCCGGCCGACCGTGAGATCGAGAACCTGCTCGCCATTCCGATCTATCTGCGGGACAAGTTCAGCGGCGTCGTCGTGCTCGCGAACAAGCCGGGGGGCTTCAGCGACTACGACGACGAGGTGTTGCTTGCGCTCGGCGATCATGCCGGAGCGGCGCTCCACAATGCGCGGCTGCACGGGGAGCTGCGGTCGGCCTACATCTCGACAGTCGCCATGCTGGCCGAGGCGGTGGAGGCGAAGGATCCGTTCCTGCGCTCCCACTCCTATGACGCGACGCGGCATGTGTCTGCGGTGGCGCGGCGGCTGGGCCTGTCACGGAAGGAGCGCGAGGATCTCGTCTTCGGGTCGCTGCTGCACGACGTCGGAAAGATCGGAATTTCCGAGCGAATCCTGCTCAAGCCGGGGCCGCTGACGACGCAGGAGCGGTCGTTGATCGAGCTGCACCCGCGGATCGGCTATCGGATCGTCCAGCAGGTGCCGGTGCTGCGAGGCGTCGCGCCCGCCATCCTCCACCATCACGAGCGGTTCGACGGCGACGGCTACCCGTCGAAGCTCGGCGGTGAGGAGATCCCGCTGCAGGCGCGGATCATCGCGGTTGCGGATGCGTTCTGCGCGATGACGACCCACCGGCCCTATCGGAAGGCGCGGGCTGTGGGAGAGGCGCTGGCGGAGCTCGAGCAGTGCGCCGGGGCGCAATTCGACCCGGAGATCGTGCGGCTCTTCGGCGAGGAGGTGCGGGCTGCCGAGAATGGGACGCCTCAGGCCGAGTCAGACACGGACACCGGAGAGTTCCTCGTCGAGGCGCTGTCGGATCCGGAGATCATGCACCGACGCCAGGCGAACGAGCCGGTGCTCGGCTTCGAGCCGTACTCGATCACCGACAACCTGACGATGCTCTCCGGCCACCGGCACTTCTGGGAGCTCGTGCAGTCGGAGACCAAGCGGGCGGAGCTCCAGGGCAAGCCCTTCGCGGTCGTGATGGTCGAGCTGGAAAACCTGGAGCGGATCAACCGCGAGGAGGGCTACGCGGCAGGCGACGAGGCGATCAAGAAGGTCGCCCGGGCAGTCCAGGCGGCGTCGCTGCAGTGCCAGGGCACGGCGGCGCGTTTCAGCGGGCGGCGGATCGGAGTGGTGATCCCGCGGGCGAACCGGGAGGAAGCCTCAGCCTGCACGGACGAGATCGCAGAAGAGCTCGCCGGTGAGCCGAAGGTCCGGGTCTCGTGCGCGGTGTGGGCTAAGGGCGACGAGAGCGATGCCGTGGTCGAGCGGTCGCTGGAGGAGCTGCGCGCTTCGCCGGTCGGCGGCGCGACCTAGCTCGGTCAGTTTGACACCGAACATGTGTTCGTGATAGAACATGTGTTCGGTTATGGTCGCATCCCTCGCCATCCCAGGGTTCGAGCTTCGCGCCGCGCTTCGCAAGCGGCCTAGCCTCGCCCTTCAGCCCGCTGCGCTCGCACCGAGTGACGGTGCAGAGCCGCTGATCGGGCCCGTCACTGCGGCGGCTCAGCAGGCGGGTCTGCGGCCGGGGATGCGCATGGGGGAGGCGCTTGCGACCTGCCCGAAGCTCGTCCTCGTCGAGCCCGACCCGGCCTCTGCGGAGCTGGAGTGGGAGGAGATCATCCGCCGGCTCGAGGATTCCGGCTTCGCCGTCGAGTCGACGGCTCTCGGGACTGCCTATTTCGACACGCGCGGGGTGGAGCGCCTCTACGGCGGCCTCGAGCAGGCGCTGAAGCGCGCTCTCGCCGCGGTCGGCTCACACTGGGATGCGCGCGTTGGCGCGGCAACACGCCGCTTTGCCGCTCTGGCGGCCGCCAACGTCGCGCGCCCAGGCCAGGCTCTCGTCGTCTCCGACGAGCGCACAGAGGAGTTCCTCGCCCCGCTTCCACTCCGCCTGCTCGGGCTAGACGAGCGACGCCGCGAGGAGCTGGAAGCGCTGGGAGTGAAGCGCGTTGGACAGCTTGCCGGGCTCCCGGGCGCTGCCGTTGCCGAACGTCTGGGACCGGACGGCCGCAGCGCCTGGAGCCAGGCGAGAGGAGGGAAGCGCGGTCGCATCCGCGGCCGCCGCCCACCCGCAGAGGTCACCGAGGAGCTCGAGTTCCCCGAGGCGGTCGGAAACGAGCTCACGCTCCGCCGCGCCCTTGCCAACCTGGCCGAGAGGACCATGGCCCGCCCCGAGCGCGCCGATCGCTTCGTCCGAAAAGTCGCACTTTCGGCACGACTCGTTGGCGGAGCCTCCTGGCGCCGAACGCTCACCTTCCGCGACCCGGCCGGCGACGCGGATCGGATCCGGATCGCGCTCGGCCCGAAGATCAGTGAGGTGCCGGCGCCGGTAATGGCGCTCCGACTCGAGCTCGTGGAGATGACCGAGGAGACCGGTCGCCAGCTCGAGCTCGTCAAGCCGGAAGGCGCAGAGCTTCAGAGCCGCCTCCAGGAAGGCCTCCGCCAGGTCAAGGCCTCGACCGGCGGCGGAGCGGTCGCAACCGTCGTCGAAGTCGCACCGTGGTCTCGGATACCGGAAGCGCGAGCGCTGTTTGTTCCGCGGGACGGCTGAATGAGCCCCGCGCCGCCCTGGTCGAGCCGCAAGCCGACGGGGCGCCGCGGCTCGTCAACCGCCTGACGGTCGAGGTGATCCGGGAAGAGTGGCGCGTGCTGGACCGCTGGTGGACCGAGGAGCCGGTTAACCGGCGGTACTTCGACGTTGTCCTCGAAAGCGGCCAGCAAGTGGTCGTCTTCCACGACGACGAGCGCGGCCGCTGGTTCAGCCAACGAGGCGCGTAGTGGTTAGATCCCACCGTGACCCTCCGTCTGGTTCGTCGTCTGGCTGATCTGGAACAACGTCGGCGACAAGGAGCCGCTGACCTTCGATCCCGTCAACTGGTGGGCAGGGTTGCTGGTTCTCGCCGTTGCGATCGACCTCGGTGGTGGGCACGCGCACGGCGCACGGCGCTAAGTCATGGGAGCTGAGATCCGCGACGTCGTGGCGGGCCTATGGATCTGGCGCCTGGAGCATCCCGCCTGGAATCCCCGCCGCGGCTGGCCACCGCTCGTGACCTCGACGTGTGTGGAGTCCGGCGGTGAGATCGCGCTGCTCGACCCGCTCGCGCCTCCCCAAGAAGCGACCGGCATCTGGGAACGACTCGACGCGCGCTCACCCACCGTCGTGGTCGTGCTCAAGCCCGACCACGTTCGCGACGTGGATCTCTTCGTCGAGCGCTACGGGGCGCGAGCCTACGGTCCCGACCTCTTCTTTGGCGGAGACGCTCCGAACACCGAGCTCGAATGGATCGGTGAAGGCAGCGAGATACCCGGGGGCCTGACGGCGCTCTATGACGGCCGCGGCCGAAACGAGACCCCGATGTGGCTTCCGGAGCAGCGCGCACTCGTCTTCGCCGACGCCCTCACAGCGCCGGAGGGCGAGCTCCAGGTGTGGTGGACACCCTGGCACGAGAAGCGGGTGCTCCCGGCGCTCAGGGAGCTGCTCGAGCTTCCCTTCGAGCACGTGATCGTCTCGCACGGCGAGCCGGTGCATGACCGCGCCGCGTTCGAGCATGCACTAGAGCGGACGCCCTACACCGCAGAGCTCGAGGCGATGTCCTAGGACGAGCTAAGCCGCGTCGTGGATCTGCGCGCGGATCTTCCCCGCCGTGGCGGCGTCGATCTCGTCCATGCCGTGCGCCTCGCGGGCATGCGTGGCGACCTGGGCCATGACCTCTTCCTCCGAGTCAGCGCGGACGACCGCGTCACAGTCGAAGCCGACGTCGCCGCATTTGAGCTCCTTCATACCGAGTTCTCCTTTCTCAGCCTGAGCGCCGTTTCAGCCAACTCAGGCCATCTGGCCTCGTGCAGGGCGGGCACTTCGACCCACCCGTTCATCACGCGACCGCTGTTTGCAGGGTCGTAGAGCCGTGCGCCATCGAGCGCGAGCGCCTTCTCTCGCTCCGCTTCGTCGTCGAGCTTGAAGGCCAGGGTACCCCGCGCCTCGTAGCAGGCGATCATCTTGCCGCCCGCGGTGATGCACGGCCGGCCCATCATCTGCGACTCCTCGACGTCGGGATCGCGGGCTGCCAGGTCGTCCGTGATCTCGTCGAAGCGCGCGCGAAGATCCATTGGCCCGAGCCTAGACGGACCGGATGAAGTCTGCGAACCTGTCGTCGGGCGCGTGGAAGTTCAGGAACCGCGCCGGAGCCTTGGCGCGGGCGAGGCCGTGAGTCGTTCCCGGCGGAACCGCGATGAAGGTGCCGGGAGCCGCACTCACTGCTTCCCCCTCAGCCGTGAGCTCGAGCCGGCCGTCCAGCACGAAGAACGAGTCGACCTGAGCTTCATGGACATGAGGTTCGACCCCGGGCCAGCCGGGCTCGACAGCGAGCTCCATGAGAGCCAGCTCGGGAGGCGCCGCGCGGATCGTGATGGCGCGCACGCGGTTCTCGAACCGCTCGCCGTCCCCCGGGCCGGCAAGCGTCGCCTCCGACCGCCCGCTCGGCTCGTCGACGTCCCAGATGTCGTGCTCGGTCTCGTCGAACTCTTCCCCGCGGATCCGCCGGCGCAGCAACTCGATGAAGCCCTGATCCGGCGCATGGATGTTGAGATAGCAGGCTCTTCCCGGGCCGGCGTTCGTGAAGGCATGGACGATCCCCGGCGGAACCGCGACCGACGTCCCGGGTCCGGCCAGCACGTTTTTCGTTCCGATGGTGAACGCGATCCGTCCCTCGAGGACGTAGAACGCGTCGACGTGCGCCTTGTGGAAGTGAGGGCCCGGGCCTTCGAAATCCGGTCCGACGTCGACCTCGTTGATGGACAGCTCCGGTCGCTCGACCTTGACCACGATCCGCTCGTTGAGACGCTCGCCCTGACCGGGCCCATGGACGATGACGGCCAAGGCGCGAGCCTAGTCGGTTGACACCCTGTGCGAGGACAGCGAACATATGTTCGCTCATCCATGGCATATGTAGAGCTTCACGCGCATTCCTCCTACTCGTTCCTCGACGGCGCCTCCCTGCCCGAGGAGCTCGCGGTTCGCGCGGGCGAGCTCGGCTACGAAGCGCTCGCGCTCACCGACCACGACGGTGTCTACGGCTCGCTCGAGTTCGCGCATGCCGCCAAGGCGTTCGGCGTTCAGCCGATCACCGGCGCGGAGGTCACGCTCGCCGATGGCTCCCACGCCACGCTTCTCGTCGAGAGCCAGCGCGGCTACGCAAACCTCTGCCGGCTGCTGACAGCGGCGCATGCGGGGACCCGGCCCGACTCCGGGACGCGGAGCGTTGCGTTGGAGCCTGCGCTCGACCAGGCGCTGCTCGAGCAACAGAACGAGGGCCTCGTCTGCCTCTCGGGCTGCTCGCGCTTCGGCCTCGCCGTGCAGAATCCGAACGCCGCCGCCGGCCTCGCGCAAGCCTTCGGCCGCGATCGTTTCTTCGTCGAGCTCCAGCGGCCGTTCGAGCGAGGAGACATCCGGCGGAACGCTCGGCTCCGCGACCTCGCAGAGGCGCTGCGCGTGCAGACCGTCGTCACCGGCGACGTCCACGCCCACGATTCCGCGCGAACGAGACTCCAGGACGCTCTCGTGGCCATCCGGCATCACACATCGCTCGAGGGCTCGGAGCCGGAACGGCGGGGGAATCACGAGGCCGTCCTCCGCGCGCCCGGCGACATTCTCGATCGCTTCCCGCACGACCGGGACGCCGTCGAGCGGACAGCGCAGATCGCGGAGCGTCTCCAGTTCGACCTGACCGAGGAGCTCGGCTACCGCTATCCGGACTTCTCGGACCGGGCCGAATCGGCCATCAGCCGACTCGCAGAGGTCTGCAACCAAGCCTTCGGTGCGCGTTACGACTCAAGTAACACTGTGTTACTAAGTCAGGCGCGGGCCCGTCTCGACGAAGAGCTCGCCCTGATCGACGAGATCGGTCTCGCAGGGTTCTTCCTCCTCCACCACGAGGTGCTCGAACTGGCGCGCGACGTCGCGAATGAGGTGCGCGGCCGGGGATCGCCCCGGAGCTCGCTTCCGCCGGGCCGGGGCCGCGGGAGCTCCGTCGGCTCGATCGTCTGCTACCTGACCGGCCTCTCGCACGTCGATCCCGTCGAGGCCGGGCTCTCGCTCGGGCGCTTCATCAACCGTGAGCTCACCGGCGTCCCCGACATCGACCTCGACTTCCCGCGCGACATCCGCGAGAAGCTGATCGTCGCCGTCACCGAGCGCTACGGCCGCGAGCACGCCGCGCTCGTCGCGAGCTTTTCGACCTATCGCTCCCGGGGGGCGATCCGGGACATCGGCAAGGCGCTCGGCCTTCCGTACGGCGAGCTCGAGCGGCTCGCCCGGGTCTCCGACGGTTGGAACGCGAAGCGCGTCGCCGAGGAGCTCCGGCTCGTGCCGGAATTCGAGGACAAGGCGCGGTCACCCCGCTGGAAGGCCTTCGCGGAGCTGACCCGCGAGATCGCCGGCCTCCCGCGGCACATCTCGCAACATCCGGGCGGAATGGTGATCTCGACCAGGCCGCTCATCGAGCTCGTACCCGTCCAGCCGGCGGCCATGGCCGGACGGCAGCTCGTGCAGTGGGACAAGGACTCCTGCGACGACGCCGGCTTCCTGAAGATCGACCTGCTCGGGCTCGGGATGCTCTCGGCGGTCGAGGAGTGCGTCGACGAGATTGCGCGGCTCCGCGGCGAGCCGATCGACCTCTCGCGCATCCCGCTCGACGACCCCGAGACCTTCGCGCAGATCCAGGAGGCGGACACCGTCGGCGCCTTTCAGATCGAGAGCCGCGCGCAGATGCAGATCATCCTCCGCACCCGGCCCGAGACCCTCGAAGACATCGTGGTGCAGGTCGCCCTCGTTCGGCCCGGGCCGATCCAGGGTAAGGCCGTCCACCCGTACATCGAGCACCGGCAGAAGCTCCGCGAGGATCCGAGCTTCATCCCGCCCGTCGACCATCCGCTGCTCGCCGAACCACTGAAGGACACCCTCGGCGTCATCGTCTTCCAGGATCAGGTGCTGGAGGTGGCGATCGCGCTCGCCGGTTTCAGCGTGGGGGAGGCAGAGGGCTTGCGGCGCGCGATGAGCCGCAAGCGGAGCCAGGCGGCACTCGAGGCCTACCGGAAGCGCTTCGTCGAAGGAGCGCTCGGCAAGGGCGTGGAGGAAACGCTTGCCAACTCGATCTACGACAAGCTCGTCGCCTTCTCCGGCTTCGGGTTCCCGAAGTCGCATGCGGCGGCGTTCGGCCTCCTGGCCTACCAGTCTTCCTGGTTGCGCTGCCACTACCCGGCGGAGTTCCTGGCGGCGCTCCTGAACGCGCAGCCGATGGGCTTCTACCCGCCGGCGACGCTCGTCCGGGACGCGCAGCGGCGAGGGGTGGAGGTACTTCCGCCCAACGTGAACCTCAGCGAGGCGAAGTGCACCGTTCGGGACGGAGTGGTGCGGATGGGGATCGAGTACGTGCGCTCGGTGGGGGAGGACGACGCGTCGGCGCTCGTCGGGGAGCGGGAGCGAGGCGGGCCGTATCTCGATGTCCGCGATCTCGCGCAGCGGGCGCCGCTGCCGCGCGAGGGGCTCCAGACCTTGATCGAGTCCGGTGCCTGTGCCTGTTTCGGCGAAGAGGCGCGGCCGCTGATCTGGGAAGCCGGGCTGGCGCCGCGGTCGGCGTCGGTGCCGGGCTCGGGCGGGGAGGCACGCCAGTTGGCGCTGCCGCTCGATCCCACCGTCGAGACGCCGGAGCTTCCCGCGCCGACCGACTGGGAGCGGATGCTCGCCGATTACCGGACGACGAGCGTCTCCGTCGGGATCCACCCGATGGAGCTCCTGCGTCCGCACCTGACAGGACCTGTCCTGTCGAGCCACGACCTGTCTCTGACACCGGACGGGGCCCCGGTGGTCGTGGCCGGGATGGTTGTCGCCCGGCAACGCCCTTCCACCGCAAAAGGAGTCGTGTTCATGCTCCTCGAGGACGAGCGGGGCGTGATGAATCTCATCGTTCCGCCGCGGGTGTACGAGCGCTATCGGTCGGTCGTGCGGGCCGAGAAGCTCGTCCTGGCCCGGGGCCGGTTCGAGCGCAAGGATCGGAACCAGAACGTTCTCGTCGGGGAGATCGAGACCCTTGCCCCACTTGCCCGTCAGCTAGCCGACGTCGAGCAGCTCGGGGACTCCCTTCCGCCGGCACACCACTTCGGTCACCGGTAACACTTGTCGGAGCCTCGC
>JACDAN010000075.1 GCA_013695385.1 Actinomycetota bacterium
GGCTCGACGACCGCGACCGCGCGTTCGCGCAGCAGCTCTCCTACGGCGCCGTTCAGCGGGTGCGGACGCTCGATCACGCGATCGAGGCTCTCGGAGGCCGGCCGGTCGACGCGATGGACGTGCCCGTTCGCGCCGCGCTTCGGCTCGGTGCCTACGAGCTCGCGTTTCTCGGCGGCGTCCCGGCCTGGGCCAGCGTCCACGAAGCGGTCGAGCTCGTGCGGGCGGCGGGCGCGAAGAAGGCGATCGGGTTCGCGAACGCGATCCTGCGGCGGCTCTCGGAGGGAATCGGCCCGCTCGTAGCCGGGCTCCCCGAGGCGACGGCGAAGCAGGCGGCCCTGAAGCACTCCTACCCGGACTGGATCGCCGAGACCTGGTGGCAGGAGTGGGGCGCGGGCGAGGCCCTCGGGCTGATGCGGGCACAGAACGAGGCACCCGAAACCGCAGTTCGAGTCGTGGAGACGGGGGAGGAGCGGGTCGTCGACCGGATCGATTCGGACGACGTTGCGGCCGGACGGCTCTGGCCGCAGAGCCGGGGATCTCAGCTCGCGGGCCGGTCTGTCGGCGCCCAGGAGGGCGAGCGGATCCTCGACCTGTGCGCGGCGCCCGGAGGCAAGACGACCCAGCTCGCCGGGGTCGCCCGCGAAGTGGTGGCGGTCGAGGTGCACCCCGGTCGGGCGCTTCAGCTGGAGGACAGCTGTCGTCTCCTCGGCGCAGCCAATGTCACGGTCGTGTGCGCGGACGCTCGGGAGCTTCCGGCGGAGCTCTCAGGGTTCGATCGCGTTCTGCTCGACCCGCCGTGCTCCGGCCTCGGAGTCCTCGCCTCCCGCCCGGACCTGCGCTGGCGCGCCAGTCCGCTGCCGGAGCTGCAGGTCGAGCTCCTCAGGGTCGCTGCGGAACGGGTGAAGCTCGGCGGAGTTATCCTGTACTCCGTCTGCACGATCGCCCGAGCGGAGAACGAGGCAATCCTGGAGCAGGTAGAGGGGCTCGTCGTCGACGACTCTCTCGCGGAGGCGTGGCCCCAGTACGAGCACCCGCGCCGGAAGGGAACCCTGCTCACGCTCCCGCACCGCGACCGAACGTCGGGGTTCTTCATCGCCCGGCTGCTCCGGACGAGCCCGACGCCGTAGCAGACCCCCGCGTCGTCCCCCGTAAGATCGATCGGTGCCATGGCGCGACTGGATCAGGATCGTCGAGGTCGAGCCCTCGCTCTACGCCGCCGACTTCACGAGGCTCGGAGAGCAGATCGAGACCCTCATGCGTGCCGGAGCCAGGATCTTCCACTTCGACGTCGGAGACGGTCACTTCGTCCCACCCGTCACCATCGGCCCGATCGTCCTCGAGTCGATCGCGCCCGTCGTCCACGACCTCGGTGGTCGCCTGGACTGTCACCTGATGGTGGAGCATCCGGAGCGGCATCTCGAAGCTATCGCCGAGGGGGGAGGAGACAGCGTCACCGTCCACATCGAGGCTACGAGCGATCCTCTCGGAGTGGCCCAGCAGGCGAGAAAGCACGACCTCGGAGTCGGAATCGCCTTCAACCCCGAGACCGAGCCTGAAAGAGTCGCGGAGGTCGCACACGTCTTCGACCTCGTGCTCTGCATGAGCATCCACCCGGGCTACTCGGGCCAGGCGTTCATGCCGGAGGCGGTCGGCCGGATCGCGCGCCTGCGGAAGCTGCTGCCGCCCGACAAGCCGATCCAGGTGGACGGCGGAATCGGTCACGACAACATCCGCGAGGTCCACGACGCCGGAGCGACGCTCTTCGTGGCAGGGACGGCCATCTTCGGTCGCGACGATACGACGCGCGCCTATAACCGCCTGGTTCGAGAGCTCGCTTGACGGACTTCCTCGCGCGGGCGATCGAGCTCGCCGAGCGAGGACGCGGGACGACTCACCCGAATCCCGTCGTGGGCGCGGTGGTGGTCAAGGACGGGACCATCGTCGGAGAGGGCTGGCACGAGCGGAAGGGCAGCGCTCACGCCGAAACGATCGCGCTCGAGGCTGCGGGCGGTCGCGCGCGGGGCGCGGTGCTCTACGTCTCGCTCGAGCCATGTAGGAGCTGGGGGACGACTTCGCCGTGCACGGAGGCCGTTCTCGAGGCGGGCATCACCCGCGTCGTCGCCGCCGCGCTCGACCCCAACCCGGAGGCGGGGGGCGGGCTCGAGGACCTGAGAGCCGCCGGGATCGATGTCGAGCACGCCAACCTCTTCGAAGCGCGTGGCCAGAACGAGGCCTGGCGGACCTGGGTCTCACGACAGCGCCCCTTCGTCACGTACAAAGCCGCGATGACCCTCGACGGGCGGCTGACGGTGCCTGGCGAGCGCTGGGTCTCCGGCCGCGAGAGCCGGCAGCTCGTCCATGAGCTCCGCGCCCAAATAGACGCGGTCGGTGTCGGAATGGGGACAGTCCGCGCCGACGCGCCGACACTCACGGCCCGCGACGTGGACATCGTCCGCCAGCCCCGTCGCCTTGCGTTCGGGGCCGGCCCTCTCCCGCCGGAGTCCGACCTCGAGCTGCGCTCCGGCCCGCTTGGGGAGGAGCTGGCACAACTCGCCGAGGAGGGGGTGCAGTCACTCCTCCTCGAGGGCGGGCCGACGATCGCCGCCGCTTTCCTGCGGGAAGGCCTGCTCGACAAGATGCTCGTCTTCGTCGCTCCGACCATCGCCGGCGAAGGGCCGCGGCTCTTCGAGGGGATAGCCCCGGCGACGCGCCTCACCCGTCTCAGGGTCCGCCCCGTAGGAGAAGATGTCCTCCTGAGTGCCTATGTCAACGAGCCCTGACGTCGTCCAGACCCTCGCCCACTGGCTCGCCGGCCACGTAGGCCTCGGCGATGTCCAACGTGCGCTCGACGAGCCGGGCGATCTCGGTC
>JACDAN010000084.1 GCA_013695385.1 Actinomycetota bacterium
GGAACAAGCCTGTCACGCCGGAGGTCGCGGGTTCGAGTCCCGTCGCTCCCGTTTTGTGAAGTGCCTGCAAATCGGCATTTGTAGTTGGCTGCCTGGGCGTCGCGCCCGTACGAACTACACGCCCTGCTACACGGCGGGCTCCAACTGGATCCGGCGAGCAACGCACGTAGCGGTGGGAGCGGATGCGCGGCCGGTGGAACACCGGAGGTCACGGCAAATCCCCTACCCTGAGCGGCGGCCGATAGCAGACACACGAAGAGGATGCTCGAGCGACAACATTGATCGTCGTAGACCAGATGGGTCAGACCGGTGCGACCGTTCGGGTCGCCGAGAGCCATCCTCCCACGTCGAGGCGTGCCCAGGCGATCTCGACGTGTTCCGCTGTGAAGAGCCGCTCTTTGCGTGGGCTCCAGGCTCGGACATGCTCTGTCGCCGCTTCGGGATCGGCGGCCCGCTCGTGTGCGCCGGCCCAGTGCGTTGTTGAGAGCAACTCCAGGCCGTAGGGGCTCTCGAAGCCGTCGATCAACGAGGCGACGCGGTCGAAACGCTTGAGCGTCTTTGGGTGCTGCTTGAGGAAGGTCTCGGCCTCCTCGGCCGCGCCGGGCAGAAGCGATAGGCCGGTGTGGCTCGTGCCATCGCCGTAGCCCTCAAGATAGTGACCCTCCAGGTGCCGGAGTAGGTGACGAGCTCCGTCAGCGTAGGGACCATACTGCTGCTTGGCGAAGGCGAGCTTGAGCGGTTCGCCAGCTTCCTGGAGGAAGTAGAGAAGCTTCTGGGCCTCCAGCATCGTCGCTCTGTCACCCGGCTCGAGGTACCGAGCGAGGAGCCCGATCAGCGCCGCCCGGGCAGCGGTCATCCTCGGCCGGGAAGAGGCGTCGGGCATGGTGCGCGGAGCGGGAGCTGCCTGGGGCGGGAAGACGATGATGTCGATCGGGAGGTCGCCGAGCGCGGCTTCGATTCGCTCTCGGACATCGGACCACTCGAGCCCGCCCAGACCGCAGCCGAGTGCCGGGAGAGCGACCGATCGAATGTCGCGTTCGATCAGGACGCGGCGGAGATCGTCAAGACCGGACTCGATGTCCGCTAGTCGCGAGCGGCCGCGCCAGTGCCGTTTGGTTGGAAAGTTGATGATCAGCCGTGGCCCCTCGAGCCGATCGGACTCCCAGGTGAACATGCGCCCGGGCACGACCTCCTGCCGGGCGACAGCGGCCGTGTAAGCGTCGTAGTTGCCCGGAAAGGCGCGGCGAAATTGCAGCGCCACGCCCTTGCCCATCACGCCGACGGTGTTGACCGTGTTCACCAGCGCCTCAGCGTCCGCCTTGAGCAGATTTCCCTTGACGTACGCGATCATCGGTCAGAAATACCAGTCGGGTCGGATGGTCACTGGAAGAGAAGAGTCCGCCTGGTCGAGCAGTGCTTGCACTCTTGACCGTACCGTCTCATCGATCACCCCAAGCCCCTCGATCAGGGCCAGCGGAACGGCACCGTGCACGAGGAACTCTGCCTGACGACGCCGCACACGGTCGCCGTCTTCGGGGGTGTTCGCCCAGATCACGGCGTCCATCAGCTCCCAGTCAACGCGATCCGTCATCTCGGCGAGATCCGCGGAGAACCTTGTCACGCCGTGGGCAGCATTCCCATCGCTGAACATGCACTGAAGGCCAGCCTCAACGAGGCGTTCGGTCGTTGCGACAAGGTAGACGAGCGCCCGTTGGCCGTCCCCGTGCCCCTCAGCATGTTCCCTGTGCAGGCGGAACAGCATCGGCGAGCGTGGCGCGAAGTAGAACGGGACATAGCCGCCGACCACACCGCCCGGCCCGCAGCCGACCGCGATCGTTGTCCGCCGCGACTTGATCGAGCTGTCGGCCACATCGACCACCGTCGCGGCGGATCCATGGCACTGCAACTCGCCCGCCGATAGCACCGCAGGGAGGTTCCGGCCGTGCGTGAAGTGGAAGATCGCTGCCAAAGCTTCGGCCAGTCTAGGCCGATCACTTCGGCGGCCTCCAAGCCCCTCGGCTAGAGCAAACGCGCCACGCGCGGGCACCGCGCCGCGTGCCCGCGCGCGCGTGCCTCCTAGCCTGCGTACCGGTACGCCACGAACAGTTCGGGGTCGTTCTGCCAGAACCATGAGACGAGGAAGCGGCCACCGACGAGCGGGAGACCGGGGTCCTTGCCGAACGCCTGAGGCGAGAAGTTCCGCGTCCAGTCGAGCAGGTCGACGCTAAATCGCTGCGTGCTGCGTGGGAGGGTGACCGCGACGCTGATCGTCCCGCCGGTGGCCAGCGCGAACTGTGGCAACGGGAAGATGCCGCGAAACTCGAACGCGCCCTCGCGGGGCGGCAGGAGCTTGCGCTGATGAGTGCGGATGAACCGCTCCTGGCCGGGAGCGAGCTTGATGCGCTGGCTCTTGTAGGCCCGGCGGATGCTCGCCTTGAGCCGCTCGAGGTAGCGCTCGACCCGCTCGACCTGGTGTCCGTGAGCTTGTGCGTTGGCGCGGATCGACTGGGCGAGCGTCTCCCACTCGCAGTCGACGGCGGCAGCGAACGGTCAGCCGGTCATACCCTCGTAGCAGATGCCGTGCGCGGGCCCGACGATGCCTGTACGTGTGGAGACCCTCAGTGCCCGAAGCAGCGCGCGGCCTTGAATTCGAGAACCCGGATCAGCGCATCACCGGTGGGGCGCCAGCTTCCATCAACTGAAGCAGCTCCTCAACCTTGAGTCGGTCGAGCAGTCCCGCGTGCCACAGATCGCCTTTGATCCGAAGTTCCCACCCTCCAAGCTCGTTTGCGATCTTGCTGCTGATGTTGCTGTCGTTGCCGGGGATCACAACCCCATGCAGCACGGCGCTGTAAACGTTCTCCTCCTCCCAATACGAGCGTACTGTCCGCGAGATGATCGAGCCCGATGCTTTACCGGCGCTACGCCCATCCTCTCGACCTCCGTCGCCTAGCTTCACAACGGAGACAAACGCTGGTTCGCCAGCCGGACACCCTGAAGCGTCACGTCCCGGACTCACGAACGTGTCGTACGTGTTGACGTAGGCGAAACTTCTGTTGCTGTAGCTTCGGTCTCGCAGGTACTCGATGTCCAGCGCGGCGTATGGATTCTGAACCGAGGCTTCCTCGAGCTTTGCGAACTCCTCCGGCAGTCGATCGGGCCACCGCGAGGGCTGGCCTTCGATTGCCGCTCTCTTCGCGTCCTGGATTTTCGACGTGAACCACTTCAGATCGGCGAACTCGCGAACCGGAACCGCGTGGATCGTTCTCACACGCTCATTCTCCCTCCCCTAGGTTGAACGGACTCCGAGTTCTCCCGACATTTGCCGGGAGAACGATGGTGCTTTGACGCAGCTCAGGCTCCGTGCTTCACGCCAATGAAGTTCGAGAGGAGCCGCATGACCAAGGATGACGTCTTGTCGGCTACCGCTACCAGGTCTGGGATCTCGCGGGCAGGGGCAGCGTCAGCCGCCGACCGTACTTTCGGGACCACCGCTCGACCTTACTACGCTCGGAGAGCCCAGGTCGGCCGGGCCGGCCTCGAGATGGCTGCAGCCGAAGGAGAGCGCCGGCTGCCGCATATGCCCAACCAGCTCTCCGCTGTCGAGCAGCGGATCGTTCGCGCTTCGATCGCGCATCCCGGCTTGGGACCCAAGCAGATCAGTTGCGAGCTGGCGCGCGAGAAATGGGGCGCGATCCTGGTCTCAGCCAACGGCGTCTCTTACGGTAGCTTCTGTGACGGAGAACTAATGCCAGCAGGGCGAGATGAGACGTGACTATGGATACGAAGTCGAATCCCAACGAACGAACAGCAACCCGCCAAGCGGGGAGATCGCTTTGTCTGGAAGGAAGGCGACATCGAACGGACGGACGCCACACCGCAGAGGAGTCAGAGGATGAGTAAGGGCGGTGCACAGTGGTCGCGCGCCAGACGGGCAGAAGGTCCGGACGGGATGCTTGGCGACGCGTTCGAGGAGGACCTCCCGGAGAAGGCGCCTAGCGAGGCGAGCAGGATCGCCTACGATGTGACTCTCACGAACGACGAGAAGCGGGAGAAGCTCGAGGAGCTAGCGGAGAGGGAGCCGTTCACAGACGGCGAGGTACGAGGCTATTTCGAGATGCTTTCGATGCTTGACTCTGCGGACAGGATGCAATTCGGCGATGCCGGAGACCAGGAACGTGATCTCCAGCCTGCCGAGAGCCCGGCGAATCCCGCCGCGGAAGATCCGAACGCTGAATCCATCGACCCACAGCCCGAAGAGGGGTAACGTGGATCGCCCAGCGTTGGCGCTAATAGCTGGCGAAGTGACGATCCACGAGGATGATAGTGGTACCAGGTAGCCGCTCCGCCGAGCGGCTTCCCACAGTCAACCGCGTGGCCCCCGGCGCTTCCGCTCTGGGGAGAAGCAAGGCTCAGACCACTTGAAGCCCGTTGAGCTCGAGGATGGAGCACTCATCACGCCAAGCGGGAGCAACCCGTGGCAATTGGTGGCAAATCGGACCGACACGAAAGGCGACTGAAACAGGCGAAGTCCGTTGCGAGGGCTGCGACGGGTCGCCGGCTGGGAGCGCATAGTAAGCAGGAGGTCGACGGCAAGCTCTTACGGGATTGGGCGCCGGAGACTGCATCCGTTGTCGAATTAGGCAGCGCTTCCGGAAGAACCGACTACACGCGTACTGCACAGGCCCTGCCGGGTAGTACCGGGTCGTAGCCGGTAATAGCCGGTGCGGGCGGCCACGAATTGCCTGCTCTGGCGGGTAAACCCGGGTGGAGGCCGACTGTGCCGGTTGAGCACGTACCGGCCTGTCACGCCGGAGGTCGCGGGTTCGAGTCCCGTCGCTCCCGTAAAAGTCCCTGCAAATAGCCATCTTGTGTTGTCGGCATAGACACCGAATTTCGTCCGACTACACAAACGTTCGTTCGAGCCGGCTCGAAACTGGCCAAAACGGACAAGACCACCTTCCCGAGATAGGAGTTCAAGCCGTTTTCGACCACGTCGCAATCGGCCGCGAAGCTGGCCTGCCACTACAAAATGGCCGGAGGTCAAGACGCGCATCGCGTCCGTGATCGTCGGCACCCGCAGCCCGGCGATGGGGTCCTGCCTCAGGCCCTTACGCTGCTGCGCCCAGCCGCGGCACGCGGGTGATGTGTTCGGGCGGACCTGCGAATCCACGTCGGCTCACGAGGCGGTCCGCCGGGCGGACGGGCGTAGAAGGGCCGCGCCGAGCGTCCCGGTGAGCCAGCGCGCGTAGGCGTCGGTCGAGAGGCCGGCGGCGTCGGTCATGCGCAGGTAGGTGC
>JACDAN010000105.1 GCA_013695385.1 Actinomycetota bacterium
CTGAGCGCAGAGGCGGCTCAGGCGCTGGCCCAGGTCAGCGATGCGATGTTCGGCGTCGTCGAGCTCACCCTGGTCGTGACGCTTCTCGCCACCGCGATCGTGATCCTGCGGACGCGCGCCTTGCCTCGCTGGCTCGGCTGGGCGAGCCTGGCGCTCGCGGTCCTGCTGCTGATCATCCCGATCGGCTGGATCGGCGTGATCTTCGGAGTCCCGCTCTGGACGCTCGCGACGTCCGTGCTGCTCTTCATGCGGCAGCCGGGCACCGCCGAAGCGGCACCCGGCCCCGCACGCGTCTAACTGACTACTTGATGAACTTCTTCGCCGCCTGCGCGGCGATGCCGGCGACCACGCCCTTCAGGGCGGGGTTGCCCATCAGCTGACCAAGCATGTCCGGCTGCTCCTTGCGGACCTTGCTCGTCGCCCTGGCGAGCTCGCCGGGGTCGTCGGTCTCCTCGACCTGGAGCGACCGCGCGGCCTCTCGCCGCTGGTCCGGGTCGAGCTTCTCGAACGACGCGCGAGCAGACTCCTCGTACTCGTTGTCGTCGAGCTGCGCCGCGACCTGGTCGTGCTGCTCCTTCGCCTCGCTGTCCGAAATGCCCTCCCAGGGCTCACCCTGGTCATAGCGCTTCGCGAAGTCCTGGAGCTTCTCGCGCGTGCCTGGCTCCTGCAACATGTCCGCGAGACCCATCAGTCGACCCGCTGACCCTCGACGACTTCGCCCCTGAAGGAGCCCGTCTCGGTGCCGCGCTTCTCGATGAGCTCCTTGAAGCGCTCGAGGTCGGCCTTGACGGCGCTCGAGTCGCGCCCGAGCTTCCCGGCCGTCGCCTCGAGGATGCCCTCCGGCTCCCACGTCATGACGACCTCGACGCGAGTCCGGTCGGGGCCGAGGCTCTCGAACCGGATGTCCCCGGCGTTCTCCTTGCCCTCCGTGGCGCGCCAGGCGATGTGGCTGTCCGGCTCCTGCGCCGTGATCTCGGCCTGCCACTGCTCCTGCTTGCCGCCGACCTCGGCAGTCCACGCGAGATGCCCGTCGTCGATCTGCTTCACGGACTCGACGTTGTCCATGAACTGCGGGAACTCCTCAAACTGCGTCCACTGGTTGTACGCCGTCGAGACCGGGACGTTGACCTCGATCGACTCTTTGACTTCCGCCATGTCTTCTCTCCTCCGATAGGGGGTGTAGAGGACCCCTACCCGGTGGGAGCGCGGCGAAACGGACTAGGAGGGTTTGGCGGAATAACGCTCGTTGCCAGGGTGCGATGGTCGTTTCCAGGCAAGGACGCAGGGAGCGTTCGTATCCTCGGGATACGGGCGCGACTGAGGACGCAGTCCTGGGGCGAGCAGCGCGGCCTGGCGGCACAGGCCGGTATTGCGCCAAACCCTCCTAGGAGGGCTCGACCCGAGGAACGAGGTTGCCTGCCGCCTCGGCGAGCAGCTGAAGCGCCGTGCGGGTGCTGGCGTCCGTCTCGTCCCCTTGCGCGAGCTCGTTCGCCCGCTCCTGGATCTCCTGGAGCTCTTCCTGGGTGAACATCTCCGCCACGGCCGCGACCGTACCAGGCTGGGCTTCAAGCCGCTCTAACAGGCGCCCGATACGTTTCCCACGATGGTCCGTGTGACGTTCGCCGCTTTCGTCGCGGCCGCAGTGGTCGCGGCTCCCGCCGGTGCGACGCCGTGGCTCCAGATCGGCCTGGTCGACACGACCGAGGCGATCGGGAACCCCGCCCGGTTCTCGACGACGATGGAGACGCTTCGCCCGCAGATCGTGCGCATGAACCTGTACTGGGGCGGCGTCCTGGGCGTCGCGCTCGAGAAGCCCACCGACGGGACGAACCCGGCGGATCCGGCCTACAGGTGGGGGCACTACGACCAGGCCGTGCAGACGGCCTCGGCCCGCGGCGTCAAGATCGCGTTCACGATCTTCGCCACTCCCTGGTGGGCGAACGGCGACCAGCCGCCGAACAAGGCGCCGCAGAACGTCCAGCGGCTGAAGGAGTTCGCCTATGCGGCGGCGTTCCGCTACAGCGGGCACTACCGGCGGAGTGACGGCGCCGTCCTGCCCCGGGTCTCCCTCTGGATCGCCTGGAACGAGCCCAACCTGCCGCTCGGCCTGAAGCCGCAGTGGCGGAAGATCCAGGGGCGCTGGGTGATCCAGAGCGCACGCGACTACGCCCGCATCTGCAACGCGATCTACGAGGGCATCCACCTGACGCTGCTCCGGGGCCAGAAGGTCGCCTGCGGCGTGACCTCGGCACGTGGGAACAACGCCCCGGCGACGAAGCGGCCGTCGACCTCCCCCATCGGCTTCCTTCGGGCGGCAAAGGCTGCGGGGATGCGGAACTTCGACGCCTACGCGCACCACCCGTACGCGGGCGACCCGGCTTTCCGGCCCTCGGCCCGGCCGAGCAACCCTCGCGCGATCACGATGGCCAACATCGGCAAGTTGATCGAGGAGGTCACGGTCCTCTACGGCGACAAGCCGATCTGGGTGACCGAGTACGGGTATGAGACCAGTCCCCCGGATCGAATCTTCGGCATCCCGTGGGACCGGCAGGCGCGGTACATGCGCGAGGCCTACACGATCGCTCGTCGCAACCCGCGCATCGAGATGCTCCTCTGGTTTCTCGTCCGCGACGAGGGCCGCATGACCGGGTGGCAGTCGGGGCTCGTGTCGGCCGGCGGCCTGCGCAAGCCGTCGTTCTACGAGTTCCAGCGGCTCGCCGAAGGCGTTCGGCGCCACAGGCGCTCCATGCTACGCCGGAAGCCGATGCTCGAGCGCGACACCTTCGTCCGCGAGATCGTCCGGGCATCGAAGACCAAGCGCTCCATGCGCGACTGGATCACGCTCGCGCCGCACCTCGGCGGCTAGGTCGACCCCAAAGAACCTCCGAACCGAATTTCCAGCTCGGGCGAAGCATCTCTACCGGCGGCTGCCGCACTTCACGTCCAGTCAACCGCTGCCGGGGAAGGAGTCATCATATGTCCGAGCTTCTGAAGCTCGAAGAGATTGACCAGGACGGCGCACTGCGCGAGGCCGTCGAGGAAGTTGGCGCCACCCGCTCCGACTTTCTGCGCAAGACCGCCGTCGGCGGTGGAGCACTGCTCGGGACCGGCGCCTTTCTCGGCGCGATGCCGGGCATCGCCCTGGGCGCAACTCCGGCGAGCGACATCGCGATCCTGAACTTCGCGCTGACGCTCGAGTACCTGGAGGCCGCGTTCTACACCGACGCCCTCAAGAAGGGCCGCCTGACGGGCGAGGCCCTTAAGTTCGCCCAGGTTGTCGGCGGACATGAGCGGGCGCACGTCGCGTTCCTCAAGGGCGCACTCGGCAGCAAGGCCGGCGCCCGGCCGCGGTTCAACTTCCGCGACACGACCTCCGACCAGGGCAAGTTCCTGGCCACGGCGACCGTGCTCGAGGACACCGGTGTGCTCGCCTACGCCGGCCAGGGCCCGCTGATCAAGACGAAGGCGATCGTCAAAGCGGCGCTCTCGGTTCTCACGGTCGAGGCTCGCCATGCCGCCTGGGTCCGCGACATCCGCGGAAACGGCGGCGCTCCGTCGCCCGCCCCGAAGGCGTTTGACGGTGCCCGCACCAAGCGGCAGATCCTCGCCGCCGTCAAGTCGACGGGCTTCATCGTCGGCTGATCCTCCCCCGGGGGCGGCTCGCCCGAGCCGCCCCCATCTCTTACCGAAAGGACTTCGAATGCCAGGTTTCATCGGTCTTCCGGAAGTGCTCTTGCTGGGCCTCGTCGTGCTCGTGATCTTCGGTCCGAAGCGCCTTCCCGAGATGGGTCGCTCGCTCGGCCGCGGCTTCCGCGAGTTCAAGACGTCGATCACCGGCGACAGCAAGGACGACGAGGGACGCTTCGAGCTCCCCAGCTTCGCCGATGACGAGGTCGTGGAGCTCCCGAACGCCACTCCCGTCCAGGCTGTTCCCGCCGAGCGCAAGGCTGCCGCGAGCCGATGAGGCTTCCGCGCCGCCTGCGCCATGGACAAGCTGCGGAGCTCACCGAGCATCTCGGGGAGCTTCGCAGCCGTGTTCTGATCAGCTTCCTCGCCGTTGCGGCGGGGACGATCGTCGCGTTCATCTTCCACGAGCGCCTGATCCACCTGCTGAACGCCCCGCTCCCCGCCGATCACGCCCGACCGATCACGCTGGGAGTGGCGGAGCCGTTCATGACCTCGTTGAAGGTGAGCATCCTCGCCGGGTTCGCCCTGGCGTTCCCGATCGTGATCTGGCAGGTCTGGGCCTTCATCGCCCCGGCCGTCAAGGAGACCTCGCAGCGGCTCGTGACCGGTCTCGTCGTGTTCGCGAGCGGGCTCTTCGCCGCAGGCGTCGTCTTCGGCTACATCGTCGCCCTCCCCGCCGCCGTACGCTTTCTGACGAGCTTCGACTCGGAGCTCTACGACATCGAGGTCAGGGCCAGCAGCTACTACTCGTTCGTCTCCTATTCGCTGCTCTCGGTGGGGCTCGTCTTCGACCTTCCCGTGGTCATGCTGGGGCTCGTCGCCCTCGGAGTCATCTCCACGGCCACCTTGCGCAGCAAGCGACGTCACGGCTACGCCCTGATGGCCGCCATCGCCGTGGTTCTTCCTGGAGTCGACCCAGTGACGACCGGTTTGCTGATGGTGCCGCTGCTCGGGCTCTACGAGGGCTCGATCTGGCTCTGTGTCGCCATGGAACGGCGTCGCGAGAGCGCCGCACCCAACCCGGTCTAGCGCCGGCTACGACAGCTCGCGGCGATGGCTGGAGGCAATCGCCGTGATCTCACCCTGATCGAGCGCGTCCCGAGGGAGGACGACAACGCGGGAACGGGTCGCCGCACGGAGCGTCGCCGTCCGTTCTTTGCCCTCGAGCGAGGCGCGCTCGCCGAGAATCGTACCCGGCCCGACCTGGGCGACGGCCTCACCGTCGACCTCGACGTCGAACACGCCGTCGAGCACCAAGAAGAGCTCTCCACCCTCCTCGCCCTGCTCCACGAGGGCGTCGCCCTCGGCAACCTCCCGCCGGGTCAGGCTCTTCGAGTCCTTCATGACGAGCCGGGCGAGCGCTCGCTCGAGCTCGCTCTCGACGGCTGACACCAGCGTCGGAGAGTCTTCGCCGCCCCAGGGTGTGTTCGGGCCGTACGACTCGCGCCACCAGCGCTCGAAGTCGATCTCGGCGCTCTTCTCCGCGAGCTTGCCTTCGTCGTCGTAGACCCAGTGCCTGGGGAACGGCGAGGCGCCCGCCAGAGCGTGCTCGTGGGTGCCGTCGGCGTGGACGGTGAGCTCGAGCGTCGTCCAGGCCGAGGCGGAGCTGACCTGGAAGAACGGCTTGCCCTTGACCCGGCGGGGCGCCGGGAGGCCCATCCGGCCGCCGGCGCTCTGGACGAACTTGACCCAGTCCGGGCCGCGCTCCGGCTCGGCCTGGATGAGCGGA
Organism: Actinomycetota bacterium; assembly: GCA_013695385.1. Classification (GTDB taxonomy): domain Bacteria; phylum Actinomycetota; class Thermoleophilia; order Gaiellales; family Gaiellaceae; genus JACDAN01. The sequence goes on from JACDAN010000105.1 coordinate 5,417, forward strand.
TACTGGATGCCCGGAAAGCCGATCGTCTTCGGGCCGATCTTCACGCGCGTCGTCCCGATCAGCGCGTCTCCGGAGTAGCCGCAGTCGACGATCTTGCCGTCGTCGACTTCGATCCACGCCTTCAGGTGATTCGCCTCGCGGAAGCGGTCGGCATCGCGCAGCTCCTCGAGCTGCTCCGGTGCGAGGCGGTCGGGCGGCGGCTCGTCGTAGTGCGTGATTCCCATTTCGAAGGGCAGCTTGGGCATCCCTTCGATCGCCTCTGACGGGATCCATGTGATGGCTGTGACCGACTTCTCAATGCGCACGTAGACCCTTCTCGTCGGGAAGCGCTCGCACTCGCCAGCGTCGCTCCGGCTATTTGTCTGCGTCGTCGTCTTGCTGGCGGCGCCAGAACCACAGGGCTCCGCCGACGGCGGCGAGGAGCGAGACGATTGCGCCCTTGTTCGGACGTATCGAGTCGCCCGAGCGTCCCGGGACGGCGTCCTTCGCCTTCCTCTTGGCGACGCGCTTGCCCGCCTGCCAGGCCATCCAGCCGAGCATGGCGTTTCGCCTGTTCACGATGCCCATCGAGGGGAATCTACCCTTTCGAGTGGACGGCTAACCCGCCGGCAGCGAATCGGGCAGCGGCAGCGAATCCGGCAGCGGCTGGTCTTCCTTCGGAGGCTTCGGATCCTTCGGAGGCTTCGGTCCCGCGACCGGTGCCGGTGCCGGACGCGGTGGAGCAGGTCTCCGTGCCCGTGGAACCGCTCGACGCACCGGCTTCGGAACGGCGACTCTGGTCGGTTTCGTCCTCTGCCGCCTCGTCACGTTTCTGCGCGCTTGCGGCGTTCCGCCCACCTGGCGGGCCCAATGGGGGCCCGTGAGCTTGGCCAGCCGCTCGAGCTGCCTCGCAAGCTTCTCCGGCCGAGAATGGGCGCCTCGACCGCGTCCCCTTGCGATCTTTGCGACGCGCGACGCCACGGCCTTGCGCAGCGCTTTCGGGGC
>JACDAN010000164.1 GCA_013695385.1 Actinomycetota bacterium
TGCTGGAAGGCGGGGTCTTCACCCAGGACGTGATCGACACCTGGATCGAGTACAAGCGGGCCCACGAGGTGGACGCGATCCGGCTCCGACCGCACCCGCACGAGTTCCACATGTATTACGACTGCTAAACGCTGACCGCCCCCGGAACGCGAACGAGCGGGCCCGCTTCCCCAGGGGCCCGCTCTGTTCACCTTCGCTCCGAGGCAGCGCCCCGAAGCTTCGGGGAAGATTCCCCCCGCGCCGGACCCCCAAACCCTCAGACGACGTACGGTTCCTTTCGGCCCGGATGTCGAGACCCAGGTGCGAGCTCCGACCCAGTGGTGAGAGCGCCCACTCGGGGGCGCGGGGAAGAAGAGGAGTGTCCGATGAGGTACATGATCCTGATGCTCGGCGACCAGGCCACCATGATGGAGGTCAAGACGCCCGAATGGATCAGGGACATGATCGCGTTCATGGGCGAGGTCAATGACGACCTCGTGAAGGCTGGCGAGCTCGTCGACGGTCAGGGCCTCGCGGATCCGAGCCAGGCGAAGACCGTTCGCTTCGAGAACGGGGCACCGGTCGCGACGGACGGACCGTACGCCGAGACGACAGTACGTGAGCAACAGTGGACAGCCACGGCACTCGGCTACCTACCGTCGACGTATCAACAGTCCCGAGACCGTCCGTTCCCCCGTGGCTGAGCTCCACCTTGTGGGGTATCGCCCCCTCGAGTTCGACAGACGAAGTGGAGCTGCCTACACTGCGAGGCCACGCGGATTCCTGTCAGGAGGTGGCGCCGTTGTACGCACGGATGAGCACGTTGCAGGCGTCGGCGGGTGGTATCGACCGCTTAGCCAAGGAGGCCGAAGCTGCGATCCCGGTCCGGTTGCCGGGAGAAAAGGGGATCCTCGTCATCGGAGATCGCCAGAGTGGCAAGGGCATCGCCATCACGTTCTGGGAAGATGAACAGGCGATGCGTGAAAGCGAAGAAGCCGCCAACAAGCTACGAAGTGAGATCGCGGAGGGCTCGGGTTCGGAGATCGTGGGCGTCGAGCGGTTCGAGGTTCTCGTCGACCAGCGCGGCTAGTCTCGCGGACCTATCGCCACAGTAGAACTCGACGCTCTGTCCCGGCCGCGCCGTCGATTCGGCCGACGGGCCGGTGCCGAGGCGAAGGAATCGCTCGCGGGCTACTGGCTCGTCGACGTCGCCGACGAGCCCGTGCCCTCGAGATCGCCTCGCGGGTCGTGAACTTCACCCACGAGCCTCCCGAGGTCCGTCAGGTCGCCGACGCGCCGCCCGAGGTCTGAGAAACAGACGAGGCAACACTTCACCGGAGAAGAAGGAGAGACCGACCCTGCAGAAGGTCACCCCGTTCCTCTGGTTCGACGACAAGGCCGAAGAGGCCGCCGAGTTCTACGTCGACGTATTCAACAGCCGCCCCGGGGGGTCGCAGGATTCGAAGGTCCTGGGTGCCTCCCGCTACGGCGAGGCTGGGCCGGGCACGCCCGGCACGGCGATGACGGCGTCGTTCCAGCTCGAGGGACTCGAGTTCACGGCGCTGAACGGCGGCCCCGAGTTCGCGTTCACCGAGGCGACCTCGTTCCACGTCAGCTGCGAGTCGCAAGACGAGGTCGACCACTTCTGGAAGGCGCTCACCGATGGCGGCGAGGAGAGCCAGTGCGGCTGGCTGAAGGACCGGTACGGCCTGTCCTGGCAGATCATCCCGACTTCCCTGCACCGGCTGTTGGGCGACCCGGATCCCGGCCGGGCCGAGCGGGCCATGAAGGCGATGCTCCAGATGCAGAAGATCGACATCGCAGAGATGGAGCGGGCGGCCGACGCCGCATAGGGCGACCGACGCTTGCCGGCGATCGACGCGCCCCGCATCGAGGACCTGCTGCGCGAGCTCGCGTCGCAGGTCCTCGGCGCGCTCACCCGGCGCCACGGACAGTTCGACGCATGTGAGGATGCCGTGCAGGACCGACGAGCGCCGGCGCTTCACTGCACCGGGCCGATCTCACCACGGAGGCGATCCGGCTCGCGCGGATGCTCCATGAGCGACGAGGTCCGCGTCCTGCACAACTCGGACATCCATCTGTCGACCCTCGACGTGTAGCGGGTCCCGGTTGACCGAGCTCTCAGGGGAGACCCATAGTGCTCGCCATGGGGATCGGGCGAGACCTCGTCACGCGCTGGACGGAGGCGCTGAGCGATCACGACCTCGAGGCCGCGGTCTCCTGCTTCCATCCCGACTACCGCGACGAAGCTCCCGCTCGAACCGGCGAGGTCGTCGCCGGCAGGGAGCAGGTCAGGCGGAACTTCGCCCGCTTGTTGGGGGATGTTCCCGACCTGCGGGCGGAGATCCTTTCCCTCGTCGAGGATGGAGAGAGCGTGTGGCTCGAGTGGCGCATGCGGGGAACCCGCCCCGACGGCTCGAACATGACCTTCGTTGGCGTGAACATCTTCGGCGTCGCCGACGATCTGCTCGCCAGGGGCCGCATCTACACGGAGCTCGTCCGTGACGCTGGCGGTGCGGATGCGCAGGTCGACCGGATGACCCGAGCTGAAGCCGAGGGGCCCGGGACCTGAACGCGCGGGTCCTCAGAGGACCGCGGGCGCGACAGCCAGCCCCTCGGCCCGCGCCGCCTCCGAAAGCCCCGTGAACCGTACGGGAGGTCACCGACACGCCCGCTGCTACGGTGCCCGACATGCCCGACACAGCGCGCCGT
>JACDAN010000176.1 GCA_013695385.1 Actinomycetota bacterium
GCACCGGCAAGCTCGTGACGAGCGCCGCGCTCGTGCTCATGTTCGCCTTCTTCGTGCTCTCGACGAGCCCGGGTACCGACGTCAAGCAGTTCGGAATCGGCCTGGCTGCGGGGGTCATCTTCGACGCGACCGTGATCCGCGCGCTGCTCGTCCCGTCGATCATGCGCGTCATGGGACGCTGGAACTGGTGGCTGCCTTCCGGGGCGGCCCGCGCGCTCCGTACCGAGCCCAGCCCGCTGACCGACCCCACGTAGGGCGGCCGGCTAGCGGAGAAGCTGTCCGCTCGGCTTCACGACCAGCCAGAGGCCGCCGAACTCGTCGACGTTCTGGCACTTGACCTCGCCTGGCCCCTCGTGGGCGTAGAAGTAGAGCGGCCAGCCGTTGTAGGTCACCTGGAGCCGTCCGTCCCGCCTCCGAACCGACCCGATCAGCGAGCGCTTTACCCCGCTGCCGGCGCGGACGGCGGTCTTCGAGAAGTACACCGGCCACGCTGCGGCGCAGGCGCCGTAGCAGCGGCTAGGACCGTTCCGCTTGTCACGGGTGAAGCCGTAGAGAACGCGGTTTCGGCCGTCGAAGAGGATGCGGCCGTACCGCGTGTTGCGGAGGATGAGCGTCATCCGGGCCTGCTCGGCCTCGGTCGCGCGGGGACCCGAGCGCTCCTCGGAAGCGCCGGCCGATCCCGTGGCAGAAACCAACGCGGCGGCGGTCGCAAGCAAGACGAGCATCTTCTTCATCGGGCCCTCCTCGGTCGATGGCGATACGGCAAGGGTAGGGACCCGAATGTTGCGAGCGTCTTAAGCCGCGCCGCCGTCCGGGGCGAAGGCTGCGCGCAGGTCGTCCTTCGACGCACCGCGTTCGGCATAGCTCGACGTGCCGTCGGCGAGGAGCTCGCGCGCGCCCGCCATCAGCGCGCCGTAGGCGGAGCCGGCCAGGGAGCTGCCGGTCGAGACACGCCTGACCCCGACGGAGGCCAGTTCGGTGACGGTAGGCCAGCCGGGCAGCGCAAGGACGTTCACGGGCGCCTGGACTGCGTCCACGACAGAGGCGATCTGCTCGAGGTCGGAGAGGCCCGGTGCATACAGCACGTCCGCGCCCGCATCCCGATAGGCGATCAGGCGCGCGATCGTGTCGTCCAGATCCTGAACGCCGCGGATGTGGTTCTCCGCCCGGCCGGTGAGCACCATCGGATCGGGCAGGCGATGGGCGGCCTCCGCCGCGACGGCTACCCGTTCGGTTGCGACCCTGATGTGATCGACGGTGTCGGCGACCGGGTCGTAGTCCTCGATCGAGAAGCCCGCCGCTCCGGCGGCGGCGAGGAGCGCCACGGTCTTTTCCACCCCACCCGGCTCGTCGGGAAAGCAGCGCTCGCTGTCGACGTTGAGCGGCAGATCGATCGCAGCGGCCAGGCTCGCCACGTGGGTGACGAGCTCGTCACGAGCGACCCTTCCGTCGAGCTTCCCGATCGACCACGCGAACCCCGCGCTCGTGGTGGCGAGCGCCTCGAACCCGCAAGCTGCGAGCAGCCGCGCGGAGCCGATGTCCCACGGGTTGGGCATCACGAACAGCCCCTCTGCGGCATGCAGCGCCCTAAAACCAGCGCGACGATCGCCGACGGACGTTTTCGCTCCCCCTCCCGATCGCACCGAGCGCCATCTTGGCAGCCTCGACCGCGGAGATACGATCGAAGAATGCTGGACATCGCGTCCGACCTCCGCCGCTGGCTGTCAAGCGGCGAGAGGATCGCGCTCGCAACCGTCGTCGCAACGAGGCGCTCGGCCCCACGCCCGATCGGCGCCAAGCTGGGGGTCTCCGAGGGTGGCGAGCTCGCAGGATCGGTCTCAGGCGGCTGCGTCGAGAACGAGGTCTTCGGCCTCGCCCAGGAGAGGCTCCGCGGCGGAAAGCCCGTGCTTGCGAGCTACGGCATCTCGGACGAGCTGGGGCTCTCGGTGGGACTCCCGTGCGGCGGCGAGATCGACGTCTTCGTCGATGAATACGAGCAGCCTTTGATCGAGCGTCTGCTCCAGGCATCGGAACGGGAAGAGCCGGCCGTCCTCTTCCACGCCGTTGCCGGCGACCGGCTCGGGTCAAAACTCCTGGTCTTCGAGGACGGCGAGACCCTGGGAGACGGCTTCGGCGAGCCGCCCGTCGGGGTCGACGGCCTGCTTCGCGGCGGGCGCAGCGTGCTGGTCGAAGACGGGGCGGTCTTCTGCGACGTCTTCGGCCGACGCCCGCGGCTCGTGGTCTTCGGCGCGGTGGACACTGCGGAGCACCTCTGCCGCGCTGCGGGCGCCCTCGGCTGGCGCACCACCGTGGTCGATGCGCGCGCCAAGCTCGCGACCCCCGAGCGGATCCCGAGCGCGGACGAGCTCATGGTTGAGTGGCCCGAAAGGGCGCTCGAGCAGATCAAGCCGGACCACGCAACCTCGATCGTCGTTCTGACGCACGAGGACCGCTTCGACATCCCGGCGCTCAAGGGAGCGCTCGAGAGCGACGCCTTCTACGTCGGGGCGATCGGTTCGCGGCGAAACCAGGAGCGGCGGCGCGAACACCTGCTGGCGGAGGGACTCGGCGAAGAAGCCCTCGACCGGATCTCCGGCCCGAGCGGACTCGACATCGGGGCCTCGACCCCGGCGGAGATGTCGGTGTCGATCCTGGCCGAGATCCTCTCGGTTCGCGCGGGCCGCGACGGCGGCCGGCTGAAGACCGCCAGGGGCCGCATCCACGCCGAGTCCTAACGCGGCTAGGCGCCTACCCGGCGCTCGAACGGCAGGCGCGACCGGGTGAAGAGCCAGGCGCACGCTGCCCGGCGATCCCGGTCGTCACTGCCGCGGCGAGGAGCGCGGCTACGAGGAGGACAGATATCTGTTCATGCCGGGAAGCTAGGGCGGCTCGAGCCCACCCGTAGCCGGGCTTCACCGCATCCACACCGAGCACTAACCGGACAGCTCCACTTGCGCGGCGCAGCTGCGCCTCACGATCTCCGAGCTTTCTAGGATGTGGACGTGCCAGAGGATGCGACCTTCGCGGACGTCCTCGCTGCGAACGAGGAATACGCACGCGACTTTCGACTCGCAGGACTCCAGGCGCACGCGGCCAGGGGCCTCGCGGTACTCACGTGCATCGACTCGCGCATCGAGCCGCTCGCGATGCTCGGGCTCGGCCCCGGTGACGCGAAGATCCTGCGGAACGCCGGTGCCCGCGTCACAGACGACGTGCTGCGAACGCTCGTGCTCGCCTCCTACCTGCTGGGAGTCGACCGCGCGATGGTCATCGCGCACACCGAATGCAGAATGGCCGGTGGCGGCGAGGACGAGGTGCACACGGCGGTGGAGGATGCCGGGGGACCGGACACCCGGAGTCTCGCCTTCCTCGTCTCGAGCGACCAGGAGGAGACGGTCCGGGCCGACGTTCAACGCGTGCGCTCCTGGCCCTATCTCACGCGCCTCCAGGTAGGCGGATACCTCTACGACGTCGAGACCGGGCGCCTCAGCCGGATCTGCTGATCGAGCCGCCGGCCGGAACGGTCAGCTCATGGGCGCTCCCTTCGCCGCTGCCCAACACGAGGCCGTAGAGCACGTGATCCGCCGCCAGAGCGAACCGCTCGGTCGCAGTCCGCTCGGTCGTGCCGAGCCCGAGGCGCGGGGCGATCGCCGCCTCGAAGACGCCCAGGATGGCCAGGCCGTAAACGGGGCCGGCCCAGCGGCGGTGGCGCAGCGCGGCCGGAACCATGGCAAACCCCATTCCGCCCATCGCGCCGGTTCCCCAGTGCAGGAGCTCGATCGCGGTCTCGCGGTGCTGGGGCGCGACTTTCGCCAGGAGCGCCGGGGCACCCTCGGTGGCAATCTCCTCGGGCGGAGGCTTCTCGACCAGGCCGAGATCGACGGTGATCCGGCGCACGCCCGTCATGGCCATGGCGCCGAGAACTCCGCGGGCGGCCGTGCGCAGCAGGTCGCTCACGCGGTGGACTCTACGCCGCCGTGGGCCGGCCGACGCAGCACGCGTAGGCTGCGACCGTGCTGGACGCGCTCGTCGTCACTCCGGACTTGCCCGCAGACCTCGAGCGGCGTGATCCACGCGACACGCTCGGCCTGCCGGAAAAAGACGAAGCCGGTGCGCTGCTCGACGAACTCCTCGAGGAGCTCTCTTCTCTCCAGGAATGCCTGTACGCCGAGGGAAGGCGGAGCGTCCTCCTCGTCCTCCAGGGCCTCGACGCCTCCGGCAAGGACGGGACGATTCGCCGCGTCTTCACGGGTGTGAACCCGCAGGGCTGTCACGTCACGTCGTTCAAGGCCCCGACGCCGGTCGAGCTCGCGCACGACTTCCTCTGGCGCGTGCACGCCCACTGTCCGGCGCGCGGAATGATCGGGATCTTCAATCGCTCCCACTACGAAGACGTCGTGACGGTGGGGGTGCTCGGGCTCGCGCCGGAGGAGGTGTGGCGGCGCCGCCCGGAGCGGATCGTCGAGTTCGAGCGCCTGCTCACCGAGGAGGGGACGACGGTTCTCAAGTGCTTCCTGCACGTCTCCGCGGAGGAGCAGCGTGAGCGGTTCGCGGAGCGGCTCGCCGACCCGGCCAAGCGCTGGAAGCACAACCCGAGGGACGAGGAGACGAGTCGCCGCTTCGGCGAGTACGTGGCCGCCTACGACGAGGCTCTCACCGCAACCTCGACGGAGGGGGCGCCCTGGTACGTGATCCCGGCGGATCGCAATTGGGTTCGGAACTTCGCGGTCGCGAAGGTGCTCGTCGAGGCACTTCGGCGGCTGGATCCGCAGTTCCCCGATGCGCCGCCGGAGCAGAAATCGGCGCAGTTCGGTATCACCGGCGACAGAACGGATGCTCGTCGATCGAACACTTGAGGAAGGCGAGGGAAAGGTCTTCGGAAACGTCGGGGTGCAGCTCACGGGCACGTGCACTACGCCTGCTTGATCGCCTCTGCGTTGGCCTCTCGTCCGACGCGTAGGAC
>JACDAN010000178.1 GCA_013695385.1 Actinomycetota bacterium
ATTCGATACTGGAGCCCGGCGGCGGCTGCCATCACCGGATTGAAGGCCGACGATCTCGTCGGGCGCCAGGCGGCCATGGCGCTCCCGGGCTGGGGGGACCTGCTGGATGGCGTCCCGGTTTCTGCGCAGCCCGGGCCGGCCGCCCGCGACGCAACCCTTCCGCTCGAGCTGGGCGATCGCGAGCTCTGGATCTCCGTCTCCGGTGTGCAGTTCGACGACGGTGTCGTCTACGCCTTCAGGAATCTCACCGAGGAGCGAGCGCTCGACGCGCTGAAGAGCGAGTTCGTCGCAACGGTTTCTCACGAGTTACGGACTCCGCTGGCGGCGATCTATGGATGCGCGCAGACCCTCCGGCGGCCGGACACCCAGCTCGACTCGCGCACCCACGAACGTTTGCTCGAGGTCATCTCCCAAGAATGCGAGCGCCTGACGCGAATCATCGGAGACGTCCTACTCGCGAACCAACTCGACGCCGAGCAGCTTCGCATCGAGGAGGAGAAGTTCTTTGTCGGCGAGCTGGTGACCGAGGTGGTCGAGGAGATGCACGCTTCGCTCGAAGCACACGAGCGCATCCCGATCGCCGTCTCGATGCCCGAGAACCTCGGCCACCTCCTTGGCGACGCCGACAAGATTCGCCAGATCCTGCTCAACCTGGTCGACAACGCTGTGAAGTACTCGCCGGAAGGGGGCCGGATCGAAATCGCCGTCGAGCGGCAGGAACGGGGTCTTCGCATCGCCGTACGGGATCAGGGCCTGGGGATACCGCACGCGGAACAGCAGAGGATCTTCGGGAAGTTCTACCGCGTCGACCCGAACCTGACCCGCGGTGTCGGCGGCACAGGGCTCGGCCTCTACATCTGCCGGGAGCTCGCGCGCCACATGGACGGACGAGTCTCGGTGATGTCGAAGGAGGGTGAGGGGTCGACGTTCGTGCTGGATCTCCCGCTGGCGGTCGCGCGCAGAGAAGAGGGCGCGGGCGTCGCATCCGGAGCCGACTAAGACGCATCAGCGGGGTAGGGTCCGGGCCGTGAAGGTCGGGATCGTCGTCCCGTACTCCTGGTCGTTCTGGGGTGCCGTCGTCGAGCACGCGGAGCTCCAGGCGCAGGCGCTGGGCGCCCTCGGCATCGAAACGCGCACGATCATGGGCAACGACCCTCCGGGGCAGTTCACGCGCGCGCTTCATCCCCGGGTGGGCCGCGACGGCCCGCCGCCGCCCGACGTGATCCCCGTCGGCCGCTCGGCGATCGTCCCGGCGAACCGGTCGCTGCCGAACATCATCTTCGGGCCCCGCTCGGTGCCCCGGATCAAGCGCACGCTCGCGCAGGAGAAGTTCGATCTTCTTCACCTCCACGAGCCGCTCACTCCGACGCCGTGCATCGCAGCACTCGCGATGGCGACCTGCCCGATCGTCGCGACCTACCATGCGTCGGGCGAGCTCGGCTGGACGAAGCTTGCGATGCCGGTCTGGGGCTTCCTGTTCGACCGGATCGACTTTCGAATCGCGGTGTCGGAACAGGCACGGGCCTCGGCCCAGCGCTACGCGCCGGGCGAGTACGAGTTGATCCCCAACGGCGTCCTGATCCCCCCCGAGGCGAATCCCGGCAACCGCGAGCACCGCATCCTGTTCGTCGGCCGCCAAGAAGCGCGCAAGGGCCTCCCGGTGATGCTTCGAGCCTGGCCCGACGTCCATCGCCGCACCGGCGCCCGGCTACGTGTGATCGGCGCCGACCCGTTGGCAGTGCGACTGCTCCTCTCGAGGCTGCGCGTGCCGGACGAGGGGATCGACGTCCTCGGGTTCCTCACGCAGGAGCGTCTCACCGGGGAGCTGCTGGCCGGCAAGGCGATGGCGGCCCCCTCGCTGGGCGGTGAGAGCTTCGGGATGGTGTTGACGCGAGCTTTCGCATGTGCCATGCCCGTCGTCGCCTCGGACATCGAGGGCTACCGGGATGTGATGACCGCCGACACTGGCCTCAGCGTCCCACCGGGAGACCCGGAGTCTCTCGCGGACGCGCTCGTCGAGCTGCTTGCAGACGAAAACCGCAGGCAGGAGCTCGGGCAGGCAGCTCGCCGAATCGCCGTGCAGCGGTACTCGTGGGAGGAGATCGGTCGTCGGCTCGTCGACGTCTACGAATCGGTGCTGGGGCGGGTGCTCGCGGCGGCGTGAGGATTCCCCGCAGCCTCGCGGGCCGGTTGGCTCTCGTCCTTCCGGGGCTCGTCGCGCTCGGCTTCCTGTTCTGGTGGCGTGGGCCGAACTGGTCGCAGGTCTGGGACGCTTTTCGCCTCGTCGAGTGGAGCTGGATCTCGATTGCGCTCGGCCTCAACCTTCTCTCGGTGATGATTCGAGGGGCTGCGTGGCAGACCGTGATCAGGCAGGCGCTGCTCCCGCCCCGCCGCCCGTCGTTCGGTCATGTCTTCTCCGCGTTCTCGATCGGTCTGCTGGCGAACGCAGTGCTGCCCGGGCGGATCGGGGAGCTCGCGCGGGTGGCGGTGCTCGCCCGGCGGATGCCGCGCGGACAGGGAGTCACAGGACGCCTGCTCGGCACGGTGTTCGCCCACAGACTCTTTGACCTCGTTCCGGCCCTGTTCCTTGCGGCCTTCGTACTCGCCACGGCGAGGATCCCGAGATGGGCGGTCACGAGCCTGGAGATCGTCGGGATCATCGGCGTCGCCCTCTTCCTTGCCACGATCCTGATCGCAGGGCGAGAGCTTCGACCGCTTCCCGAGGGCGCACGGGCTATCCGGCGCCTGCTCTCCATGGCGCAGCAAGGCCTGCACGTGATGCGGGAGCCGCGGCAAGCCGTTCTCGCCGCGGTGCTGCAGACCGCAGGCTGGTTCGTCCAGCTACTAGCGGTCTGGGCGATGATGAAAGCCTTCGGCATCGACGCCCCGCTGCCGGCTGCCGCTGTCGTCCTGCTGTTGATGAATGTCGCCACGATCTTCCCGCTCTGGCCGGGGAACATCGGGCTCCTGCAGGCCGTCGTGGCCCTCCCGCTCGTGTCGTACGGAGTGGCCTACCCGACCGGTCTCGGTTTCGGATTGGGCCTGCAGGTGCTGGAGATGTCGGTTGGAGTCGGCATCGGGCTGCTCTTCCTGACCCGGGAAGGGCTCTCGTTCGCGATGTTGCGCGAGATGCCGGCAGAGGCTGAACACCAGCAGGAAGCGCCACCCGAGAGGCCACGTGCGCGCGCTGGCGTGTCCGGCTAGCCTCAAAGGCGTCCTCTCAGCTCGGGCTGCGGGAGAGGCACTGGCCGATGGGCTCCGACGCGGCGGTGCCGAGACGGCCGAGCTGCCGGTGGCCGACGGCGGTGAAGGGACGCTGGAGATCCTCTTCGCGACGCTCGGCGGGGAGTGGGGGGAAGCCCGGATTCCCGACCCGCTCGGGCGGGAGGTGGGCGCCCGCTGGCTTCGGCTCGACGATGGGACGGCGCTGGTCGAGTCGGCCGAGGCGATCGGCCTCGGACTTGTCGAGGAGAGCGAACGCGATCCGTGGACCTCGTCGAGCCGCGGGCTCGGGGAGCTCCTCGTCCAGGTGTTGAACGCGGATCCCGTGCGGATCGTGGTCTTTCTCGGCGGAACGGCGACGGTGGACGGAGGGGCGGGGTTGATGGAGGTCGTCGAGGGCTTCCCGGTTCCGGTGCAGGCGGCATGCGACGTGCGCGCGTCGCTGCTGGACGCCGTCTGGGTGTTCGCGGAGCAAAAAGGTGCGACTCCGGAACAGCTGCCGGAGCTCGAGCGACGGCTCCTCGGGATGCGCCCGCTCGCGCCCTATCGTGGAGTGGCGGGAGCAGGCGCGGCCGGTGGGCTCGGCGCGGCGTTCGCCGCGCTGGGTTCGGAGCTCGTGGAGGGGGCGCCGCTCGTCCTCGATCTGATCGGCTTTCGCGCGCGGCTCGGCCGGGTCGATCTGGCCGTTACCGGCGAGGGCACGGTCGACCGGACGACCTGGATGGGGAAGGCCCCCGGCGCAGTTGCGCGGGAATGTGTCGCGGAGGGTGTGCGGTGTGCCCTCTTCGGCGGCCGCGTCCTGGAGGCGAGTACCACCGTGGTACTCGGCGTGGAGAACTACGAGCTCAGCGGTGACCCCGAGCGGGCAGCCGGCGATCTCTCCGAGCTCGGGGAGCGCTTGGCGAAGAGCTAGATGGCTGAGGCCACGATTAGTGGTGCTCGGTCTCGGCCTTGCCGTAAGTCTTGGCAACGGCCTGTAGGAGCTTCCAGGCGATCGAGGCATTGCCCTCGACGAGCGGGCGGAAATCCCAGGACGTCATGCCCAGGCAGGTCAGATCGGTCTCGGCGGTGACCGTTGCGGTTCGCGCGCTGTCCGCGATCAGCGCAACCTCACCGAAGTAGTCGCCTGGACCGAGCCGGCGACGCTCTTCACCGGCGACGGAAACCTTCGCGTTCCCCTCCTTGATCACGAAGAAGCCGACGCCGCTCTGTCCTTCCCGGGCGATCTCCTGTCCCGACGAGAACGTCCGCGCCTTCATCGACCCGGCGATTTGTTCGAGATCACGCCGGTCGAGGTCGGCGAAGATGGGGACTTTCTGGAGGAGCTCCACTGCCTGTTGATCAGCCATGCGTCCGATTCTAAGCAGGTTCCGCCGGTCGCAGCGAGTCGACCTTGCTCGCAAGGTCCTCGATCTTCCCCTGGGCTGAATCGAGCCTGCCGAGGCAGAACCGGTAGAGCTCGTCGCCCTGCTGCCACAGAGTCAACGCCTCGTCGAGGTCGGCCTGCCCGGTTTCCAGTTTCCGCACCACGGCTTCGAGCTCCTTCTGGGCTTCCTCGAACGTCACCGCGTTTCCTCCACGGTCGCGCCGAAGCCGCCTTCGGCCAGCTCGACGTCGACCCTGGCGCCCGTGCCGACGTCACCTCCCGAGCGGACGATGGCGCCCTCGCGACGCACGATGGCGTAGCCGCGGTCGAGCGTGGCCCTCGGGGAGAGCGCTCGCAGGCGGCCATGCGCGCTCTCGAGCGCCGCTCGTTTGCGCTCGAGCATGAGGAGCGGGGCGTGGTGGAGTCGCTGTCGGGTCTGCTCCAGACGCTTGCGGAGCTCGTCGGCATCCGGTACCACCAGACGAGCTGCGACGCTCGGCGTCGAGGCTCGAGCATCGGCAGCGAGGTCTGAGAGGGGAGTGTCCTGTTCGTGTCCGACCGCCGAGACGATCGGGACTTGGCAGCCTGCGACAGCGCGGACGAGGCGCTCGTCGCTGAACGGCAGGAGATCCTCGAATGAGCCACCGCCCCGGGCGACGATGATCACGTCGACGTCGGGGATCTCGCAGAGCGCACCGATGGCGTCCACGATCGCCCCGGCGGCCCGTGGGCCTTGCACGTACGTCTCCGCGACCACTATGCGCGCCGGCGGAAAGCGCGTTGTGATCGCGGTCAGGACGTCGCGCTTCGCGGCGGCGTCGTTGCCGGTGACGAGACCGACCCGCCGCGGAAAACGGGGTAGCGGCCGCTTGCGGTCGAACACGCCTTCGTGGGCCAGCTTCTGCTTCAGCCGCTCGAGTGCGGCAAGGTGGTCGCCCAGGCCGAACCGCTCGATCGAGAGAGCCCTGAAGCGAAAGTCGCCCCGTGCCGCGAAGAGCTCAGGCCGCCCGTAGACGTGGACGCGCTCGCCGTCTGCGAGCTCCAGCCGCAGCGCGTCGAACTGGGCGCGGGGCATGGAGACCGAGAGGCAGGCGCCGTCGCTCGGATCCTTCAGGGTCAAGAAGACGGTCGCCCAACGCTCCTGACGCCGAAGCTCCGTGACTTCACCCTCCACCCAGAGGGTCGGCAGCCGCGAGAGCCACTCCGCCACGCCCCGGTTGAACGCGCCGACGCTGAAGACCTTCCGGTCCCCGTACTCGATCGCCTCGACCTTCACAGCGCCAGGATGCCAGCGACGCCGATCGCGCGGTAGACGCCCGATGGGACGCCTCCGCCGCGGAACGGGGCTTGCGAAGCGGCGCCGCTAGAGCAAGATCTCGGCCGCGACGTGCGCGTCGCAGCCCCGGCGGACCAACTCGATCGCCCGGTGGAGATCCGCCTCGCTGTGGGCCACGCGCTCCGCGAGGTGGACGGGATAGCCGGCTTCGATCAGCTGGTGCAGGCGCCAGCTCGCTACCTTGTCGCGGTCGCTCTGGTCGGGTTCGGCGATCTGGGTCATGTCCACGCTTTCGATCGAGTCTGTTTCGTCCCTTTGAAGACGAACCCTCCCACCGAAAGTTGGATAGGAACCTCCTAGCGCCGAACGGTTTCCACTTGGTCGGCTCTGCGGGACAGTTCCACGAGCCGTCGCTCGAGGGCGCTTCGCTCGGCCTCAGCCTCCGCGATGAACCTCGTCAGGCGCTCGCGAAGCTCCAGCTCGAGTTGGTTCAGCCGTTGTTGGAGAGCGGCGATGAACTCGTCCCGCTGACGCTCCAGCCCAGCGGTGGCCTGGAGCAGGCGCTTCTCGACGCGCTGGGTGCCCACGTCCGCGACCTGCGCGAGCCGCTCGGCGAGGACGGACTCGGCCTCCCGCGCGAACATGTGGACCGCCCGATCGAGCTCACGCGCCAGCCGGCGGGCGGCGTCCTCACGCGCCGACTTCACGGCGGCATCGAACTGGAGCGCTGCCGCCTCTGCGAAGCGGCCGGAGGCCTGGTTCATCGAACGCTCGAGCGTCTCGACCTGGCGGCGCTCGATGTCGGCGAACCGCGCCTGAACCCGGCTGGCGACGTCGGTTTCCTCTCGCTCGATCCGCTCCGCGAGCTGGCGCTCGCGCGCCTTCAGGCGCTGACTCATCTCCTCGAGCGCGCGCCGCCGCTCTGCCCCGTGCGCCTCGAGCTCGGCTCGCAGTTCCTTCCCCGCGTCGTCGGCGGCGCTCTGCAGTGTTTCGCGGAGCCGAGCGACGGCGGCCCCCTGGAGCTCGCCGGCCTCGTCGATCTTCTCCCGATCGGCGTGAAGGCGCTGCTCGGCCTGGCCGACGAGCGTCTTCTGACGCTCGGCGAGCTTGCCTAGCTCGGCGGTCAGTGATTGTTTGGCGCGGTCGAGATCGGCACTCCACCCGGCCAGGCGCTGGGCAACCCGTTCCTGAGCAGCGGTGAGCCCGGCGCCGAGCTCCGAGACAGCGTTGCGCTCCCGCTCGGCCAGGTCACGGCGACGTTCCTCGACGATCCTTCTCTCCTCTTCCTGTAGCCGTGAGATCGAATCAGCGCGCTCGCGGGCCATCAGCCGCTGGATCTCCGCCGTGCTCGCAACGGTCTCCTTACGAATGACTTGCGTCAGCTCCTCGCGAGCCCGGTCGAGCTCGGCCTCGACGTTCTGAAAGCGCTCGGCGCGCCGGCGCCTGCGTGAGAAGAGTCCCATCGGTCACCATCGTAGGACGAGAAGCGCGCCGGCGAGAATCACCATTCCTGCGGCCAGCGTGCGGAGTGCTCGTTCTGGGACGCCGATTGCGGCTACGGAGCCCGCCCGTTCGGGTGAGCGCCCCCGGCGGACGGCGCGCACCTGTGTCGAGAGGGTGCGCTGCGCGTAGCTCATGGCTACGGCGAAGAGCGCGACGAGCGCGGACTCGACCGTCAGGCGCTCAGCGGCAACGAGGTAGCCGGACAGAACGGGGAATGCCCCCCAGGCGAGTGCGAACCAGAGATCCGAGTGAAAGGCGCCCTCGAACAGTTCGAGGTTGTACGCGAAGACGAGAAAACCGCCTACGGCGACGAACGGGAGCAGCCATTGCGTCCAGGCGAACGAGGCGCCGACTCCGATCCCGACGGCGACGGTGATCGACCCGATCGCCAGAGCCCAGAGGACTGCGGCAGGGATCTGCGTGCGGAGAGGGCGGCCCTGGAGCTCGTCCAGGGCGTGGGCCCCGATCCCGAGGGCCAGACCGAAGGCGGCGAGGGCGGCGAGGAGGCGCGCGGGTTCCAGTTCGGGGGCGAGCGCGGCTCCGATCGCGACATAGCTGAGGTGCCAGGCCGTGTACGGGAGGTGGAGGATCGTCACGTAGTCGCGCCAGCCGCCGGGCGCGAGCGCGTAGAAGGCAGGCCTCACTCCTTGCGGCCCCACATCACGAGGCCTCCGCCCAGGCTGAGGCGGCGCGAGTGGACGTCGACGATCCCTGCCCGGCGCCACAGCTCACGCAGCTCGGCCGGCGGGTAGCGTCGATGGAAGTCCCGGATGCTCGGTCCGAGAAAGGAGCCGACCTCGTGCCAGCCGGGAGAGATCACGGCACCCGCTGCCGGAAGGCCGATTCGCACCCAGAGCTCCCAGGCGAGACGTGGAATCGCCCGGGGGAGCCCGAACTCCTGCATGGCGATCGTGCCATCGGGCTTCAAGACGCGTGCCAGCTCCCGCATCGTCGCCGCGGGATCCCGGACGTACCTCAGGAGGTAGGTGAACGTCAGGTGGTCGAAGGCGGCGTCCTCGAAAGGGAGCTCGTCCGCCGTGCCCTGGACGAGCTCGACTCGATCGTCGAGCCCGGCGGCGGTGACGCGCCCTCGTCCGATCTCGAGCATGTCGGTGCTCTGGTCGAGTCCGACCACGCTGCAACCGGTGCGAGAGGCGAGCGCGATCGCCACCGCCGCGGTTCCGGTTGCGACGTCGAGGACACTGTCCTCCGTGCCGGCCGGAACGCGGGAGACGAGGAAGCGCCGCCAGCGCGGGTCCTGCCCGAAAGAGAGCAGGTTCGCGTACCGGTCGTAGGTCGGGCCGAGCGGGGCGAAGAGGTCGAGTGCCTGCCGTTTTCGCGGAGAGGGCGTGGCCATCTCTCGAGTCTAGGGTTGAGGGCATGGCTCTCTCGGAGGACATCGAACGAGTGGCCGCCGAGGCGGCCGTGCACGCCGCCGAGGACGAGGCGGTCGCCGGTGTTCTGGCGGCGGAGCCCCTGAGTGAGGGACGGGTCTTTCTGTGCGCGTTCGAGAAAGGGGAGGACATCTCGTGGCTCGCGTTGGACGAGTCCGGCAAGCCGGTCACCGCTCGGGAGCGTGTCAGGGAGGTCGTCTCGCTGGTCGCGCTCTGCGAGGTGGCGGAGGAGAGCGCCGGCGGAGGTGAGCTGGACGATCTGCTCTCGAAGCTCGTTGCTCTGCGTGTCACCGAGAACCCACCGGGCATCGACGAGGCCGAGGAGGCGGTGCTGGCGCTCCAGCGCGCGATCGGGTCCCCGCCCAGGGTTGCGACACTGGCCTATCTCGACGAGGTCGGCTCGGCGGCGAAGCGCCTCGAGTCGGCGCTCGGAGGAACGAGTGGGTCACCGTTCGCGGATGCCATGCAGGCGGCCGCCGGCGCCGTGCAAGCTCTCACGGCGGACGTCGAGGCGACGTACAAGACCGAGCTGGTCTAGCTTCCCGCTACGGTTCCCGCATGGAAGGCGGCGGCTTCGGGTTTCCGCTCGGGGGTGACCCCGAAGACCTGATGCGGGGTTTGCGCGAGTTCGCGGAGAAGCAGGCCGAGTCGGTCGCCGAGGCCCAGCGCGAGCAGTTCGCCACACTGACACTGAGCACGGCCGTGCAGTTGACGGCCGCTGCGCTCGGACAGATGAAGACCGAGGGAGGCCCTGACGAGCAGGCGATCGCCCTCCGCGACGCGATGCGCGTCCTCTTCCCTGAGGCGGTGGCGCTCGTCAGCGCCGCCCGCCAGGGATTCATGCGCGAGACTTAGGACCTCCGTGGCGATCCTCGATCGCGCCATCGTCCGCACGCTCCCGGCCGTTCCGAAGCCGATCGTCCGCAAGATCTCGGAGCGCTACATCGCGGGCACACGCGTCGAGGACGCCTGCCGCGTCGTGAAGCGGCTGAACACGGAGGGGAAGACGGCCACGGTCGACGTCCTCGGTGAGGAGATCACGACCGGGGAGGAAGCCCGCCACATCGGTTACGAGTACGAGAACGTCTTCCGCACGATCGACGAGCAGCGGTTGGACACGAACGTCAGCGTCAAGCTGACCGCCCTCGGGCTCAAGCTCGACCATGGGCTCTGCCGCGAGACCCTCGAGCGTCTCGTGCGCGAGGCGGCCGCGCGCTCGAATTTCGTCCGGATCGACATGGAGGACTCGACGTGTACTGACGAGACCTTGCGGCTCTACCGGGAACTGCGCGAGGCTGGGCTGGACAACGTCGGCGTCGTCCTGCAGGCCCACCTGCGACGCACGCTCGACGACATCGAAGCGCTGAAGGCTCTCACGCCGAACGTGCGGCTCTGCAAGGGCATCTACGTCGAGCGGCCCGAGGTTGCCTTCCAGGGCTTCGACGAGGTCCGGGAGAACTTCGTCCGCGCGCTGGACGCGCTGCTCCGGGGCGGTTCCTACGTCGGCATAGCCACGCACGACGAGTGGCTGATCGAGGAGGGAGAGCGGCTCGTACGAGAGCAGGGCCGCTCACCGGCCGACTACGAGTTCCAGATGCTTCTCGGCGTCCGCCCCGAGCGAGGCGACCGCCTGGTCACTGAGAGTCACCGCCTCCGGATCTACGTCCCCTTCGGCGAGCACTGGTACGCGTACTCGCTCCGGCGCCTGCAGGAGAACCCCAAGATCGCCGGTTACATCGCCGCCGACACTCTTAGCCGCCTGATCCCGGGCCGCAACGGAAGAAGCTAGAACGCCGCGGGACGGGCTTTGCCCGAAGCGACCCCTACGGCGGGGGCGGAGCCCCCGGCGGCGGCCCGGCGACGTCCTCCTCCTCGACGACTGTGCGTCGAGTGCCTCCGCGGGCGTACGGGTCGGCGACGGGCGGTGCGGCCGCGCCGTCGACGTACGTGCTCCGCCGGGACATGAAGGCACCTGGACCCCAGAAGGAGCGCCACATCATCATGCTCAGGAGGAAGGAGATGAGCCCGACGATCATCAGGATCACTCCGACCGCGTCGACGTTGAAATCGGTGGACTCGGCGTTCACTCCCCACACGAGGATCGCTCCTACCGCGATCAGAATCAGGCTGACGACGAGCCCCATGGCCACCTCCACTAGGTATCAGCCGGTTGGCCGGCTCCGCGGGAGAGCATAGCGTTGTAGCGTTGCGGGTCGGATGGACGTCTTCCTCGATCCGAACGACCGCTTTCGCGAGCGCCGCCGGCAGGCCAGACGCCGCAAGAGACTCCGCCGAACCGTCGGGGCGATCGCGCTCCTGCTCGCTGCCGCCGCCGTCGCGGCCGGGGCGCGGGGGCTCGAGA
>JACDAN010000184.1 GCA_013695385.1 Actinomycetota bacterium
GATCCAGGCACAGCCCGGCGTTGCCAGCCGGTGGGGCGAGCCTGACGAGGCCACGCTGCACGGGCAGGCGGCGGGAACGGACGACTGCACGGCGTTCGCGGTGGAGCTGGACGGCGAAGTCGTCGGCCTGATCCAGTACCACGAGGAAGACGACCCGATGTACCGGCATGCCGGCATCGATCTGTTCCTCTCCGAAGGCATTCACGGACGAGGCCTCGGCACCGATGCCGTGCGGACGCTCGCACTCCACCTCGTGCGAGACCGGAGGCACCACCGGCTCGTGATCGACCCCGCCGTTGACAACGTCGCGGCCATTCGGGCCTACGAGAAGGTCGGGTTTCGCCGCGTGGGCGTGATGCGGCAGTACGAGCGGTTGCCCGGCGGCGAATGGCACGACGGGCTGCTGATGGACCTGCTCGCAGACGAGATATAGGATCGCGGCGTGGCCACTGTCGAAGCCAACTCGGAGCTGGGCCAGCAGATTGTCGAGGACGCGAAGCGCTACGTCCTCTACTCCTGGTCGGTGCAGGACGCGATCAACCCGATCGCCGTCGCCGGCGGCGAGGGCCGCTACTTCTGGGACTACGACGGGAAGCGTTACCTCGACTTCGCCTCGCAGCTCGTCAACGTGTCGATCGGGCATGGCCACCCCAAGGTCATAGCGGCGATCAAGGAGCAGGCGGAGAAGCTCTGCACGATCGGCCCGCCGATGGCGAGCGAGTCCCGCTCGACGCTCGGACGCCTCCTGGCGGAGGTCACGCCGGGAAACCTCTCCATGTCGTTCTTCACCAACGGCGGCGCCGAGGCGAACGAGAATGCCATCAGGCTCGCCCGCTGGTACACGGGCCGCCACAAGGTGATCGCGCGCTACCGCTCCTACCACGGTGCGACGGCGGGCGCGATCACCCTCACCGGTGACCCGCGGCGCTGGCCCGCCGAGCCCGGAATTCCCGGCGTCGTGCGGATGCTCGACCCCTACACCTACCGTTGCCCCGCCGGACATCCCGACCCCTGCCCGGTCTGCACGGGCGGGCCTCACCTCGAGGAGCTGCTCCAGTACGAGGGCCCGGAGCAGGTCGCCGC
This sequence comes from Actinomycetota bacterium, assembly GCA_013695385.1. Lineage (GTDB taxonomy): Bacteria > Actinomycetota > Thermoleophilia > Gaiellales > Gaiellaceae > JACDAN01. Next base: position 1,084 of record JACDAN010000184.1, read on the forward strand.
CGTCATCCTCGAGACCGTCGTCGGCACGAACGGGATCATCGTCCCGCCCGACGGCTACCTCCAGTCGATCCGCGAGGTCTGTCACCGGTACGGGATCGTCCTGATCTGCGACGAGGTCATGGCCGGCTTCGGACGCACCGGCAAGTGGTTCGCGTGCGAGAACTGGGACGTCGTCCCGGACATCCTCACCGTCGCCAAGGGGATCAACTCCGGCTACGTCCCGCTCGGGGCGATGATCGTGTCCGACGAGATCGCCGGCTGGGTTCGGGACAAGTACTTCGCCGGCGGGCTCACCTACAGCGGCCATCCCCTCGCCTGCGCCTCCGCCGTGGCGTCGATCGAGGCCTTGCAGGAGGAGGGGATCGTCGAGCACGCCGCCGAGATGGGGCCGCAGTTCGAGGAGCGGCTGCGCGGCCTGGCCGACAGGCATCCGTCCATCGGCGACGTTCGAGGGCTCGGCTGCTTCTGGGGTCTCGAGCTCGTCAAGGATTGCGAGACGCGCGAGCCGCTCGTCCCGTTCAACGCAACCGGCAAGGACCTCGCGCCCGTCGCGCAGCTGGCGAAAGCAGCGCTCGACCGGGGCCTCTACCTGATGACGCACTGGAACGTGGTCATGGTCTGCCCGCCGCTCAACATCACCATCGAAGAGCTCGACGAGGGCATCTCGATCCTCGACGAGGCGCTCTCGGTCGCCGACGAGCTCGTCGGCTAGCCCTGGCCCCGGCTACTGCGCGAGCCGGCGCTCGAGATACGCGGCAAGGCGCGTGAGCGGGAACGAGATCACGAAGAAGAGGAAGAAGACTCCAAGGTAGATCTCGAGGGCGTGAGAGTCGCCCCCCTCGATCGAGAGCGTGGTGGGGTCGACGGTCGGCACCGCAAGCCTGTTGGTCGAGCGCTGCGCGGCCTCGAGCACCTCGGGGACCCCGATGATCGAGGCGAGCGTGCTGTTCTGGATCACCCCGACGGAGAGGCCAACGAGCGGCGGAATCAGGCGCCGGAGCGCCTGGGGCAAGATCACATTCGTATGCCGGCCGACCCAGCCGAAGCCGAGCGCCGCGGAGGCCTCGTGCTGCTCCTTGGGGATCGACTGCACGGCTCCCCGGGTGGCCTCCGCTATCTGCGCGCTGCCCCACAGGGACAGACCGAGGATCGACGCCCGCATCGTGTCGAGGTTGAGCGCCGAGAAGTGCAGCTCGTCCGCGAGGGTTGGAAGCGCGAAGAAGAGCAGAAAGATCGTGACGATGATGGGGAGGCCGCGCCAAACCTCGATGTAGAGCCGGATCGCAGCCTGGACAGGCAAGAAACGAATCGTCAGCAGCGTGCCGAACACGACTCCCACGACGATGCTGAGCAGGACGGAGACGCCGGCGATGATCAGCGTGTTCCTGAGGCCGGTGTGCAGGACGTACTCCGCGACCGGCTGCGCCCATTCCGGAAGCCAGCCGAACACCTATCTCTCCTCCGGGAGGGCGAGCCGGCGCTCGAGCAACCGGATGAGCGCGGACAGGGTCCAGACGAGCGTCAGATAGGTGACCGCGAGCACGGCGATCATCTCCCACGTCCGGAAGTCGAGGTCGATCGATTGCTTCGCCACATTCGTCAGCTCCTCGACGCTGATCGCCGTCATGAGCGCCGTGTTCTTGAACACGGAGATATAGGTGTTGATGGAAGAGGGAAGTGCGATCCGGCCGCCGATGGGGAGCGAGATGTTGAGGAACGTTCGGATGCGTCCGAACCCGAGCGCCAACGCGGCCTCGTTGTAGCGCTTCGGCACCGCTTCGAAGCCCGCGCGGAAGTTCTCGGTGTTGAACGCGCCTCCCCAGAGCACCAGGGCGACGCACGCAACCGTGAAGAACTCGAACTGCAGGGATTTCGTCGCCTTCGGTAGGCCGTACGCGATCAGGAAGATCTGCACGAGGATCGGCGTGTTGCGGATCAGCTCGACGTAGATCCCGGCGAGCTGGCTGATCACCGGGATCCGGTAGGCCCTGGCCGCGCCGAGCAACAGGCCGACGACGAACGCACCCGCGATTCCGATCGCGGCAAGCTCGAAAGTCACCTTCAGGCCTTCGGCAAGCACCTCCCGGCGCTCCCAGATATAGCTCCAGTCGAAAGATGCGAGGACGCTCATGGCCGAGGCATGAAGGAGGGCGGCCGCCGGGCGACCGCCCCCTTTCAGGCGCGAACTAGCGCGGGCACTCGCTCTCGGGCACCCTGCCCCTCGGATAGGCCTCCTTGGACTTCGGCCTCGGTGCGTTCTCACGGAAGAAGGGCCAGAACGCCCTGGGGGAGTTGCGACGCATGATGGCCCAGAGCTCGTCCCTTCGCTTCATCTGGAGAATCGCAGCGTCGACCCATCGCTTCATCTGCGGCTCGTTCTTCCTGATCCCGATCCCGTACGGGACGGCCAGGAACTTGTGCGTCGTCATCTTCAGGTTTCGGTCGTTCGCGGCGACGCCCAACAGGAAGGTGTCGTCGAACATGAAGGTGTCGGCGCGGCCCGAGCGCAAATTCTCTAGCGCCGCCACCGGTGAGTCCGACAGGACCTTGGTTGCACTGGCGAAGCAATTACCGATGTACCGGTCATAGATCGACCCGCGGGTCGTCGCGACCTTTTTCGTACGAAGGTCGGTCAGCCGCTGGATGGTCGAGTCGTTCGGCACCAGCAGCCGGCCGGTCGCGTTGTAGTACGGGTAGGAGTAGTCGATGACCTCCTCCCGGGCTGCCGTCCACGTGAGCGTCGAGATGATGATGTCGACGTCCTTCCGCTGCAGCGTCGGGATGCGGCTCGGCGTCGTCACGCACGTGAGGCTGACGCGATTCCTCCTGCCAAACGCCATCTCGGCGAAGCGCCGGGCCACATCGACGTCATACCCCGCCGTCTTGCCCTGCCGGTTGATGTAGCCGAACGGCGGGAAGTCGCACTTCACACCGATCTTCCACCGCTTTCTGCTCCGAACCTCGGCTGGGAGCGGCGGCAGCTTGCTCGCAACGTCCGCTTTGGTCGGGCCTGCGCTGCTCCACGGAGCGGCAACGCTCAACGCCGTGAACGCCACGGCTGCGAGAGCCGTCAGGACGATCAGGATCACCAACTTCTTCATTCGTTCCCTCCTTCTTCGATTGACAAGTCTTCGAGCGGCGCCAGTTGAAGGCTCCGGCGCAGGAACTGACGGGTTCGCTCTTCGCGCGGGTTCGAGAGGACGTCCGCCGGCTTCCCCTCCTCGACGATACGGCCCTCGTCCATGAAGACGAGCCGGTCGCCCACCTCCCGCGCGAACTGCATTTCGTGGGTCACGACCACCATGGTCATGCCGCTTTGAGCCAGGTCTCGCATGACCACGAGCACCTCGCCGACGAGCTCCGGATCGAGCGCGGAGGTGACCTCGTCGAACAACATCAACTGCGGTTCCATCATCAGCGCCCGAGCGATCGCCACGCGCTGTTGCTGACCGCCGGAGAGCTGATGGGGAAAGCTCGCGGCCTTCTCCTCGAGTCCGACCTTCCCGAGCAGCTCGCGCGCCCGCTCGTTGGCCTTGCCGCGAGGCATCTTCTTCACGCGGCGGGCAGCGAGGGTCACGTTGTCGATCGCCTTCAGATGGGGGAACAGGTTGAACTGCTGGAAGACGATTCCGATCCGCTGCCGGATCGCGCTCGCATTGGCCCCCTTCCGGGTGATCTCCTCGCCCTCGAAGAAGATCCGGCCTTGCTGGATCGGTTCGAGCAGGTTGATGCAGCGGAGCAGCGTGCTCTTCCCGCTGCCGCTCGGGCCGATGACCACGAATACCTGCTGCGAATCCACGGTCAGATCGACCCCGTCGAGGACGTGGTTGTCGCCGAAGCGCTTATGGACGTCTTCGAGCCGTACGACCTCCGTCGTGGCAGGCTGGGCCACAGCAGCACTCCCCTCCGACCCCATGGCACCGCTTATAGACGTTTTTCACCGGACGGGCAAACTCTGGGTGAGCGCTCTTTGTGGGTCTGCTTACGAAACGCGGCAGCCGGGACGGCGCTGCTAGCTTCGGGTTCGTGGGCCGCACACCGGAAACCGTCGACTGCCTGCACTGCAAGAAGTCGTTTTCGACCGACGTCGTAGCGCCGAATACCAGGCACGAGGGCTACAAGTGCCCTCACTGCAAGCTCTACATGCCCGTGGGCCGCACCGATGCCCCCGTAGTGACCGCAGCGTAGGCCGCCCGCCCCTCAGCTAGAGCACCGCGCCGCGCGCTCGAAGGGCGCCCGGCTTCCGGGCGGTGGGGGGGG
>JACDAN010000194.1 GCA_013695385.1 Actinomycetota bacterium
GTCGAAGACTTTTCGCGAAGAAGGGGGCGCGAGCCCCCGAAGCTAGCCGCCGTCGGGATGCGGGTGCAAGATCGCGGTGATCACGAGTTGCTCTTCGTTCTCGTCCTCGAGCTCCTCGAGCCGCGGCACCAGCTCGGACAGCACCTCGAATGCCTTTTCGGGAGAGACATGAACCGAGACCCGGACGAAGCGGAACCGGCCCTCCGCTCCATGCTCGAACTGCGCCCGCCCAAGGTCTTCGATGACGGCGAGGTGGAGGTTGGACGCGCCCGCCGAGACCAGCTCGGGCGCGACTTTGAGCGTCCTGGCGGCCGCGCGGTAGGGCTTCTCGCGGCCGCGCGCGGTCGGCACCTGTTGGATGAGCTCCGCTCGGAGCAGCATTCGGACGTGGAAGTGGAGGTGGCCGGGGTCGACGCCGAGCCGCTGGGCCAGCTCTCGGTTCGAGAGCGCCTCCTCTCTCTCTCCGAGCATCTCGAGCACGCGGAGCCTGAGTGGGTGGCCGAGAGCTTTGAGCTGCTCGGGTCGGTCGATCGACAGCACCTGGGGGATCGGGAGGAGCTCGGGGGTCGTTGCCATGGGGCGACTATATATACGAGGTCGACGAATGTTGTCTAGCCAGGCAGACCGGCCGCAGCGGCGCGATCGAGAAGCACGATCGTGGAGCCGGACGTGGACCGTGCGAGGCTCGCAGGAGTGGAGGGGGTCGGCTCGCCGGCGAATGCCCGCGCGACGGCCGGGGCTTTTTCGTCTCCCACGACGAGGAAGACGAGCGTCCGGGCTGCGTTCAGGACGAAAAGTGTCATCGACACCCGGGAGACGTCTGCTCGCCGGACTGCAACTGCTCTGCGCGCCCCTTCCTCGAGCGCGGGGTCGGCGGGGAAGAGCGACGCCGTGTGTCCGTCGGAACCGATTCCGAGCAAGACCAGCTCGAAGCCGACGCCGCGGAGCTCGCGGTCGTACTCGTCAGCGGCTCTCTGGGGCCGGAGCTCGCCTCTCACGCGGTGCTCGACAGCGGGACTGCGATCCAGGCGGTCGAGGAGCGTCTCCCGGACGAGCCGATAGTTCGAGCGTTGATCTTTCGGTGGGACACAGCGCTCGTCCGCCCACCACAACTCGGTGCGGCTCCAGTCCGGGGCCAGCCGCGCGGCTATTTCGTACGCCGGTCTCGGCGTCTCGCCGCCGGAGACGGCAATGTGCCCACCTCGAGCTGCAGCTCCGGCCAAGAGTTCGGCGGCCGCACGCTGCGCCGAGTCGGCACTCTCCGAGACGCGCAGCTCGACGTCCAAAAGACCTAGGGTTCGCCGGCCGCCAGCTCCCGGCCCCGCTCCATCGCCGCCTGAATCGCGTTCAAGAACGCAGCCCGCACGCCGGCCCGCTCGAGCTCGCGGATCGCGCGAATCGTCGTCCCCCCGGGTGAGGTGACCATCTCACGTAGCTCGACGGGGTGCATCTTCTCGTCGCGCAAGAGCTTGGCCGTTCCGAACATGGTCTGAACGACGAGCTGCGTGGTGTCCTCCCGCGACAAGCCGAGGAGGATCCCGGCCTCGATCATCGCCTCGGCGAGAAGAGCGAAGTAGGCAGGTCCGGAGCCCGAGACTGCGGTGACCGCATCCATGTACCGCTCCGGCACACGGACGACACGCCCGACGTGGAGCAGGATGTCCTCGGCGAGCGCGAGATGCTCGTCGGCCGCGTGCGCCCCCGCGCACAACCCGGCGACGCCCTCGTGGACGGTCGTCGGTGCGTTCGGCATCGCGCGGAGCACGGGTACGCCGGCCGCGAGCCGTTCCTCGATGGCTGTCGTCGGCACCGCCGCGGCGATCGAGAGCACCGTCTGGTCGGTCGAGACGATCCCGCCGATCTCTCCGAGCAACGTGTCGAAGTCCTGGGGCTTGACCGCGATCACGATCACGCCTGCGCCGGCGACCGCCTCGGTGTTCGAAGTGGTGCAATGGATGCCGTAGCGCTCCGCGAGCCAGCGAGCCCGTTCCTCGCTGCGAACGGTGGCGACGATCTCGTCGAGTTTTCGCCAGCCCGTGCTGAGGAGTCCTCCCAGCAGCGCCTCGCCGATCTTCCCGGCGCCGAGAATCGCGATCCGTCGAGTGTCAGCGGCCATGAGACGAGTCTAGGAGGCCGCGAGCCCGCGCACGACAGCCCCGATCTTTTGGAGCCTCTCTGCGTCGAGCTCGCCGCCAACCGCGATCGCCGAAGACTCGACCGTGATTGCGCCGCCGTAGCCCCGCGCGAGGAGGCCGGTCAGGAAGCTCTGGAGGTCCAGGGAGCCTCCCCCGGAAGGAGGTACTGGCGAGCGCCGTCTTTGTGGAGCCGCCCATCGAAGTCCTTCAGCTGAACATGCTGAACGAAGGGCTCAGCCCAGAGCCAGTCGACGGCGACACTCTCCGCGAGTTGGCCGTGCAGGCCGAGGAACTCGGAGTCGAGAGCGACACGACAGCGGGTCACGCTCGAGTGCCATCCGGATGTTCGCCAGCGGCGTTCCCACGTCGCCCGGAAGCGTCTCGACCGCCAGGATCACGTTGTACGCCGCCGGAGTGTCCAGACAGGCTGGCAGATGCGCGAGGTTCCGCTCGATCGACGTGTCGCCCGTAGGCCGTTCCCAGAGGTGCGCGACCAGCGTCCTCGCGCCGAGGGCAGTGGCCATCCTGCAGTTGATCTCGAGCCTCGCGAGAGCGTCCTCGGCCTCGTCGTCGGTCTCACTTCCGAGGCCCGCTCCGATCGCCTTCTCCGCGTGGACGACGGGGAACGAAAGGCCACACTCGCGCAGGTCGGTGACGACGTCGTCCAGGTGGCAGTACCAGGCGGAGAACACGCCGAGCTCGAAGCCGGGAACGTCCAGGTCAGGCCCGTGCCGGACGATCTCGGCGTGATCGGTGCGGTCGGGGTCCCGTGTCATCGCCCCCGTTGCACAGAGGACTACGCGGGTCACGCGGCGAGGAGACCGCGCTCGTACCGCACGGGCAGCAGCCCGCGGTGGAGGCCGGCCAGGAGGTACATGCTCGCGAGCCCCTGCCATTCGCCGTAGGGCGCGAGGAGCTCGGCGGTGTCGGGCGGCTCGGCGCGACGCCCGAGCAGCGCCGTGCAGAGCTTGATCAGGCCGAGATCTCCCACGAGGCCGAAGTCGTAGCAGCCGAGCCCTTCGAGGCCGATCACACCCACCGACCAGGGCCCGAGGCCACGCTCACGCTCGAGGCGCTCGGCGGCGCCGGCAGGTGTGACCTGGCGCAATCGTTCTACGTCCAGCGTCCTGGCGACCCGTACGAGCGTCGCGGCCTTTCGAGCTGAGAGCCCGAAACGTTGGAGCTCGGCAGGCGCGAAGCCCGCGAAGCACTCCGCCGTCGGCGCTGCGTACAGGACGCCGTCCGTGTCGCAGGTCGCGTGGATGAGGCGAAGCTCGATGTGCCTCGCTCGTTTCGCCTCGATCAGCTGGCCGCAGATTGCGCGGACGAGGGCATGGGTGACGGTTCCCACCCGCAGCGGCCGAACTCCTCGGAGCTCCTTGAGCGTGCGGCCGAGCATCTGGTCGCCGGCGAACCGCCGGACGAATTCCGAGTGATCGGCTTCCAGCGGCAGAACGAACCGCAGGCGCTCGAGTGTCTCCTCGCTCTCGGCGTGGAGCTCGACGGATCCGTCCGCGTGCTGCCACGCCGCGCCTCGTTCGAGGCCGTCCTCGGCCTCGAAC
>JACDAN010000204.1 GCA_013695385.1 Actinomycetota bacterium
CCTCGAGAAGAACGGTTTCCTCTACGTCGACGAGATCATCACCCCCGAGCTCGAGGGGAAGCGGCACGGCCGGAAGATCCAAGACCTCCTGAGCCGCGGTGAGGAGATCCTCGTCCAGGCGGTCAAAGATCCGATGAAGTCGAAGGGCGCGCGGCTCACGACCGAGATCTCGCTTCCCGGTCGCTTCGTCGTCTTCGTGCCCAGTGGCGAGGGTCACGGTGTCTCACGGCGGCTTCCCGACGAGGAGCGCATCCGCCTCCGCGACATCCTGAAGGCGGTCGGCCCGAAGACGGGGGGCCTGATCGTCCGAACCGCCGCCGAGGGCGCGTCCGCCGAGGACATCGAGCGTGACATCGACTTCCTGCAGCGACTCTGGAAGGCGATCCAGGAGCGGGCGGAGCGCGCGAAGGCGCCGGCTCTCGTCTACCAGGAGGCCGAGCTTCCGTTGCGGGTCGTGCGCGACCTCTTCACGAATGATTTCGAGCGAGCAGTCGTCGACCACGACCTGACCTACAAGCGCATCGTCGGCTATCTGAAGAAGACGTCGCCGCATATGGCCGATCGGGTACAGAAGCACTCGGCCAAGACCTCGCTCTTCGAGGACACGGGTGTAGAGAACGAGATCCAGTCCACGCTCTCGCGGCGGGTCGACCTGCCATCGGGCGGCTATCTGATCTTCGACTACGCCGAGGCGTTCACCGTCATCGACGTCAACACGGGTCGCTTCGTCGGCTCGCGGTCGAAGTCCTCGGGTGCACGGCTCGAGGACACGATCACGAAGAACAACCTCGAAGCAGTCAAGGAGGTCGTTCGTCAGCTGCGCTTGCGCGACATCGGCGGGATCATCGTCATCGACTTCATCGACATGGCCAACCCGAAGAACCGCGCTGCCGTCGAGGAGGCATTGAAGACCGAGCTCGAGCGCGACCGGACGAAGACCTACGTCGTCGAGATCTCGCCGCTCGGACTCGTCGAGATGACGCGCCAGAACGTCGCGCATGGGCCCCGCGAGATCCTCACCAAGAAGTGCCCGACCTGCTCGGGTGACGGGATCGTGGTGTCCGAGGTCTCGGCGGCAGTCGAGGTCGAACGAAAGCTCCGGACTCTTGCCGCCGGATCGCGCAGCGCCGCCTTCAGAGTCGAGCTCAACCCGCACGTCGCGGCGGCCTTGATCGGGCCTGGCGCAACGTTGCTGATGGCGATCGAGCAGCGGTCTCGACGCCGGTTCTTCGTCGAGGGAAAGGACGGGGCGCCCACCGACCACTTCGAGGTGCTCGCCCGGGGCCCGCTCGCGAAGATGCAGCCCGAGAGCCCGGTCGAGGAGGGGCAGGAGGTGGAGATCAAGCTCGTCGAGCTCGGTCTCCACGATCCGACGGCCGGCGTCGGCAAGCATGAAGGAGTCGACATCTGCGTCGCCGGCGCGGCCGCGCTCGTCGGAAAACGGGCGAAGGTGCGCATCACGCGCGTCCTGGACGGGACGGCCTACGCCGAGCGGCTCGACGGGACAGGACCGGTGGAAGCGCCGATCACCGCCGAGGCACAGGCGGAGAAACCGACCCGCGCGCGCCGGAAGGCCGTTCCCGCTCCGGGCGGGGCAGTCGGCGAGCAAGGGACCGAGGTCGAGGAGCCGGTAGCCCCCGAGACGGCCGTTGACGAAGAATCGGTTGCCGAGGAGGCTGCCGCCGAGGAGGCCGCGGACGAGGATGCCGTGGCCGACGGATCAACTGCCGGCGAAACGGTCGACGGCGAACCGCGGCCGAAGAAGCGCACCCGGCGCGGGTCGCGCGGTGGGCGGCGCCGGAAGAAGAAGCCGACCGAGGCAACAGAGGGCGCCAACGCCACCGACGTCGAGAATTCGCCGGTGCCCGTTGCCCAGACCGAGCCTCCACCCAAGTCCCAGCCTCGACCCAAGTCCCAGCCTCGACCCAAGTCCCAGAACGGCGCAGCCACCGTGGACGCACCTGTGCTGATCCACCTGCCCGACCCGGACCTCGGTGAGGAAACGATCGACGGGGATGGTGTGGACGGTGCCGAGCCGAAGCCGAAGAAGCGAACACGTCGGGGCTCTCGTGGCGGCCGCCGGCGCCGCAAGCCAGGTGCCTCGGCCAACGGCGCCCAGTCCGGGGCGATCGAGACCAACAGACCCGACGAACCCGTTCAGAGTGCCGAACAGCCGCTGGTAGACTGATAAAGCCGCGGTGCCAAGCCGCGGTTCTCCCATGACTGGCTACGCGATCATCAAGCTCGGAGGCAAGCAGTACGTCGTTCGCGAGGGCGAGCGTCTCCTGGTGGACCGGCTCGCGGTCGACGAGGAGAAGACGTTCAAGCCGGACGTCATCTTCACGGGCGGCGATGGAACCGCCGAGCTGGCGCCGAAGGGCAGCCCGGTGACCGCGAAGGTGATCGCGCACGTGAAGGGCGAGAAGATTCGCATCGGGAAGTACCGGCGCCGAACGGGCTACAAGCGGCACACCGGTCACCGAAGTCACCTGACCCAGATCCAGATCGAGTCGATCGGCGCCAGGCGCGCCGCAGGTGCGGCGAAGAAGGACGACGCCGCGGCGGAGAAGCCGAAGCGCGCACGGCCGGCCGCTTCTACGGCGTCGGCGTCTACCCCGACGGCAAAGGACGACTAGGTGGCACACAAGAAAGGACTCGGCTCCTCGCGAAACGGGCGCGACTCGGAGTCGAAGAGGCTCGGCGTGAAGATCTTCGACGGCCAGGATGTGAAGGCCGGAATGATCCTCGTTCGCCAGCGCGGAACTCGGTTCCGGCCGGGCTCCGGCGTCGGGATCGGACGGGACGACACGATCTTCGCGAAACAGGATGGGCGCGTCGAGTTCCGCCGGAGCGGCGAGCGCCGCACGGTCTCGGTTGCCGCGGCAGACGCCGCCGCCGACTCCTAGCTCCCCCGCTCTCAGGCTCATGTTTCACGATCGCGCCCGCATCCGCGTGGAGGCGGGGCGCGGCGGCCACGGCGGTCTCAGTTTCAGGCGGGAGAAATTCGTGCCGAGGGGCGGTCCGGACGGTGGGGATGGAGGACACGGTGGAGACGTGCTGTTCGTCGCCGACGCCGACCTTCGCGACCTGTCGTTCTTCCAGGGCCGCAAGAGATTTCGCGCCGAGAAGGGCGGTCCGGGTCGAGGCGCTAACAAGCACGGCGCCGACGGCGATGACGTGGTTCTGCGCATACCCGTCGGCACGCAGGTTTATTCGGACGATGGACAGCTCATCGCCGACCTTGCCGGCGCTCGCTCCATGATGGTTGCGGCGCGGGGCGGCTCGGGCGGACGGGGCAACCGCCGCTTCGCGACGCCCACACGCCGGGCGCCCCGCTTTGCGGAAGTCGGTCTTCCCGGTGAGGAGCTCGAGCTCGAGCTGCGTCTGAAGCTGCTCGCAGATGCCGCGCTGGTCGGTCTGCCGAACGCCGGCAAGTCTTCGCTGCTGCGGCGGATCTCGAACGCGAAGCCGAAGGTCGCGAACTACCCGTTCACGACGCTCGCGCCGGTCCTCGGCACCGTCGACTCACCCGGCGGCCGACAGCTGACGGTCGCGGACGTCCCCGGGTTGATCGAGGGGGCCAGCGAGGGGATCGGGCTCGGTCATGAATTCCTGGCTCACCTCGAGCGGGCACGGCTACTCGTCCACGTCATCGACATGGCCGACGGCGACCCGGCCCAGCGTTTCGCGCTGATCGATCACGAGCTTGGCGCGTACGGTGCCGGCCTCGACGAGCTGCCGCAGATCGTCGTCCTGAACAAGGTGGACGTCGCCGGCGAGGTGCCGTTCGGCCTCGACGATCCGCGGATCCGCCGAGTCCTTCGTACGTCCGCAGTGACCGGCGCCGGCATCAAGGATCTCGTCGGCGCGCTCTTCCAGCTCTGCCCGCCGCCACCAGAGACGCCCGACGTCCCGGAAGACGGGATCGTCGAGTTTCTCGTCTACCGGCCGCGGCCCAGCGGCCGCACGGGGTTCCGGATCCTCCGGACGGACCGCGGCTACCGCGTCGTCGGTTCAGCCCCCGGCCTCGAAGAGCTCGAGGAGGCGCTTCGGGCCGCCGGCGCGAAGAAGGGGGTCGAGGTCGAGGTGGACGGCGGAACGCTGGTTCTCTCGTGACCGTCGCGATCCTCGGCGGCGTGTTCGACCCGCCGCACTTCGGCCATGTCGCCCTCGCGAGAGCCGCGCTCGAACAGCTCGGGGCGGATCGCCTGCTGGTCCTTGTCGCCGAGCGTCCCGGGCACAAGGAGGTCGTCGCCGACGCCGGGACGCGCGCCCGCCTGGCCGAGCTCGCGCTGGGCCATCTGGGCGAGGTGCGGCTCGACGGCCACGCCTACACCGTGGATCTTCTCCGGGACGAGGAGTTCGACGAGGCGGTCTTCGTCATGGGCGCCGACGAGTGGGCGGCCTTCGGCACCTGGAAGGAGCCGGACGAAGTCCGCCGTCTGATCAGGCTGGCAGTAGCCGCCCGGCCCGGAACGGCGGAGCCGGAAGGCGACGTCGAGGTCCTGTCGATCGAGCCGCTGCCCATCTCGTCGAGTCAGGTGCGGCAGCGCGTTTCCGCTTCGGAGTCCATCGCCGATCTGGTGCCGAAGGAGGTCGCCCGGGAGATCGAGCGGCGCGGCATCTATCGCAACCCCCCGTCCCCGGACGGAGGCTAGACTTTGGGTGACCCGAAAGGATCTTCTCCGACTCTGAGCTCCCTCGAACAAGCCCGCCGTATCGCCGCTCTCGCCCAGGAGAAGCTGGCGGAGGATGTCGTGATCCTCGACCTGCGGCCCGTCTGCGCATACACGGACTTCTTCGTGTTGTGCACGGGCCGAAACGCCCGTCAGACGAAGGCGATCGTCGACGAGGTTCGCGGACGCCTGAAGGTTGACGACCGGCTGAGCCCCAGAGCGGTCGAGGGCATCGGCGAAGGAAACTGGATCCTCGTCGACTACCTCGACGTCGTCCTGCACGTCTTCACCCCTGAGACTCGCGGGTACTACGGGCTCGAGGAGCTCTGGGGGGACATGCCCTCAGTCGAGCTCCACGCCGTAACGGCGTAGGCCTTCCCGAACGCCTCGTCGATAGACTCTCGCTCGACCCAGGGGCCATAGCTCAGCTGGGAGAGCGCCTGCATGGCATGCAGGAGGTCGCCGGTTCGAGCCCGGCTGGCTCCATCGACGACGAGGGTTTCGTGGCGTCCCCTCTTGGGCGTCCCGCCTGATCGAGCACCCGGTATCGGACACCCCTGAGCCACCGAGAACCTCCTCGCGCACCTGCGCCTAGAATGCGGCCACCATGGTCGAGATCGTCTTCCTGATGCTCGTCCTGAAGCTGCCGATTCTGTACCTCGCGGCTGTCGTCTACTGGGCTGTCCGAGCCGAGCCGCGCCCTGGAGAAGAGGCCGCGTTGAGCGTCCCGCCCACCCCACCCAGGCCGTCCAAGCCGCGCCGGCCGGTGCGAGGTGGCCCGCATGGAGCGGGCGGCCGGGTGCGGCGAGCAGACCGGGTCCCGCTTCGATGAGCGCGGTCGAGCAGACCCGCGAAGAGGGAGCTTCCGAGTCGGTTGCCGGCTTTCTCGCAACGCTCGGGATCTTCGGCGGGCTGATCGCAATCGTCGAACGCCCCGTGACGATCGGAGTCTTTGCCCTGTTCATCGCCCTCGTCGCCTCGGCGCTCGCCAGCGGACGACACCGCGGGCTCGCCGCGCTTGCCGTCGGCGTGGCGGCCACCTCCTGGTTCGCAGGAATGGTCGTCTCGATCCTGGCCGACCGTCCGCTCTGGTAACCAGGCCGGGCAGGGGAACGACGCCCTGCTACAAAAGAGCTAGAGGCGATGGCTGAAGTCGACGGACTCAACACGGGGTATGCGCAGGCGGTGCTCGAGGAATACCTCGAGAACCCCGAGGGCGTCCCATCCGAATGGCGCGAGCTGTTCGAAGGGGGCAGCGAGCTTCTCGCGCACCACCCGGGGGTTGCCCGGCTGATCGAGCTGCTCGAAGCGGAGAACGGAGCACCTACCGCCGCCCCGGTGACGTCCGTCACAGCCCCAGCCGAAGCGGGGTCCCCGCCTGCGACTGTCGCGGCCCCCGCCGGGCCGGCTGTCGACGAGGAGCTCTTGGGTGGCGTTGCCGCCGCGATGACGCTCGTGAAGGCGCACCGCACGCACGGTCACCTGGCTGCGCGCCTCGATCCCCTGGGATCGGAGCCCGTCGGCGACCCGGCGCTCGAGCCGGAGCGCCTGATCCCGACCCTCACTCCGGAGCTCCAGGCCAGGATCCCCGCCCACCTCCTCCGCGTTCACGTGCCCGGCGACACGCTGGCAGAGATCCTGCCGAGCCTTCAGGACACCTACTGCGGAACGAGTGCGTACGAAATCGAGCACATCTCCGACCACCAGGAGCGGGTCTGGCTACGGCAGGCGATCGAGTCGGGCAGGTACCGGACGGAGCTCTCCGACGACGACAAACGGCGTCTCCACACCCGCCTGACGGAGGTGGAGGGCCTCGAGCGGTACCTTCGGCGCGCCTTCCTCGGCCAGAAGTCGTTCTCGATCGAGGGCGTGGACGTCATGGTGCCGATGCTCGACCTGGCGCTCGAGCTCGCCGCTGAGGACGGCGCGCACGAGGTCGTGATCGGTATGGCCCATCGCGGGCGGCTCAACGTCCTCGCCCATGTCCTCGGACGGCCGTACGAGACGATCATCCGGGAGTTCGAGGGCGAGCGGTCGCTCGAGGCGCTCTCTCCGCAGGCCACCGGCTCGACCGGCGACGTGAAGTACCACCTCGGGGCGGAGGGTCGTCGCAAGACGGAATCCGGCGACATCACCGTCACCCTGGCCGCGAATCCGAGCCACCTGGAGGCGGTCGACCCGGTCGTCGTCGGTCTCGCCCGGAGCGAGCAGACCGACCGGTCGACGCGCGACGGCGCACATGACCCCCGGGTAGCATTGGCGATCCTCATTCACGGCGATGCCTCCTTCCCTGGCCAGGGCGTCGTCGCAGAGACGTTGAACCTCCAGGGGCTGGGCGGCTACTCGACCGGCGGAACGTTGCACCTGATCGCCAACAACCAGGTCGGGTTCACGACCGATCCGGCCGACGGGCGCTCAACTCGGTACTCGAGCGACCTCGCGAAGGGGTTCGACGTCCCAATCGTCCATGTGAACGCCGACGACCCCGAGGCTGCGGTCTCGACGATCCGCCTGGCGCTCGCGTTCCGGCGCCGGTTCGGCCACGATTTCGTCATCGACCTCGTGGGCTACCGCCGTCACGGCCACAGCGAAGGGGACGAGGCGGCGTACACGCAGCCGCTCATGGTCGAGCGGATCGAGGCCCACCCGAGCGTCCGCGAGCGGTACGCGGCGGCGCTCGTAGACGAGGGGGTGCTGACCCAGGAGAAGGCCGACGGGCTCGTGCGCGAAGTGGAGGCGAGCCTTCGTTCCGCCCACGACGCGCTGAAGGCGTCCTTTGGCGCACAATCACAGTCGCCGGCGCCGAGCGAAGGGACGCCTCCGACCGCGAGCTCGGACGTCGTCACAGCCGTGGCCGCCGACCGCCTGCGGGCGATGAACGAGGAGCTGCTCACCGTCCCAGAGCGGTTCACAGTCCACCCGAAGCTCGCCGGCCAGCTCAAGCGTCGCCGGGAGATGATCGAGCAGGGGGAGATCGACTGGGGTCAGGGTGAGGCTCTCGCCTTCGCCAGCTTGCTCGTGGAGGGGATCTCCGTGCGCTTCACCGGCCAGGACACGGAGCGCGGGACGTTCTCACACCGCCACCTCGTCCTCCACGACCCGGCAAGCGGCGAACAGCACACGCCGATGAAGCTGTTGCGCGATGCCTCGGCGTCCTTCGAGGTGTTCAACTCGCCGCTGTCGGAGTACGCGGCTCTCGGTTTCGAGTACGGATATTCGGTCGGAGCCCCTGAGGCGCTCGTGATCTGGGAGGCGCAGTTCGGCGACTTCGTGAACGGTGCTCAGATCGTCATCGACCAGTTTCTCGTTTCCGGTCTCGCCAAATGGGGGCAGACCTCACGGCTGACCCTGCTGCTCCCGCACGGCTATGAGGGGAACGGCCCCGAACACTCCAGCGCGCGGCTCGAGCGGTTTCTCCAGCTCGCCGCGCAGGAGAACATCCGCATCGTGAATCCCAGCACCTCCGCGCAGTACTTCCACCTGCTGCGACGCCAGGCTCTCGACCCGAGTCCTCGACCGCTGGTCGTCATGACGCCAAAGGGGCTGCTCCGCCTCCGCGAGTCCTCGGCCAAGCTCGGTCAGCTCTCCGAGGGCCGTTTCGCGCCGCTCCTCGACGACCCGGGCCCACACGACCAGGCGCGCAAGCTCGTGCTCTGCACCGGCAAGGTCTACTACGACATCGTCGGGCACGAGCTGCATGCCGAACGGCCCGACATCGCCGTCGCCAGGCTCGAGCAGCTCTATCCGTTCCCCGTCGACCCGGCGACGGCCCTCGTCTCGTCGTACCCCGCGCTCCAAGAGGTCGTCTGGGTGCAAGAGGAGCCGCAGAACATGGGCGCCTGGCGAGCGATCCGTCACAGACTCGAGGAGGCGATCGGAGGCCGGGTTCCCTTGCGCTACGTCGGCCGGCCCTGGCGGGCCAGCACGAGCGAGGGCTACCCCACGGCACACGTGCGCGAGCAGGACCGCATTCTCACCGACGTCTTGGGCTAAGTCCCTGCGGAGCTAGGACTTCGGGCGGCGGGTCTGGCCTTGCCGGGCCCGTCTGACCTGGGTGGTGACGGTCCGCGCCACAGCCGGGGCGTGCTTGCGAGCCTCACGGGCAATACGCCGGCGGTGCTGTTTCGGGATGCGACGCCAGAGATCCCAGGCGGTCAGGACGAGGCCGACCGGACCTAGGCGGCGGGCGAGGAGATACCGGGCTCGCGGCATCCCGGGATCCTAGTCGTCCTGATCGCCGCCGCCGTCGTCGTCGTCGTCGTCGTCGTCATCGTCCCCGCCGTCGTCGTCGTCCTCCTCCTTCTCCTTCTCCTCCTTCTCCTTCTCCTTCTTCTTCTTCTTCTCGTCTTCCTCATCGGTCGGGGCCGGCGGAGGAGGCTGTGGAGCCCTTACGTCGCTCCTCGGAGTAGGAGCGGGAGGTGACGGGGGCGCCGGCGCGGCCGGGCGTGGCGCGGCAGGTCTGGACTGTGCAGGCAGGGGGCCAGGAGGCGGCGCGGCTTGCAGCTTCGGTGCGGTGGTGGGTGCGCTCGGGATCGGGCGACGGACGAGGGCCGCATCCTCAGGCGCGGCAAGGGGCCGCCGTTCTGCTGCGTTCGGCGACTTGGGCCGGTCGAGCTGGTGCTCGACGGACGGCGCAATCCGGATCACGCGCTCCGGGAACGACGGGTGGACTCCCTTCAAGGGCGGCATGGGCGTGCGCTCCTCGTACTGCGCAACTACCTGCTCCGGGAGGTGGACGAGTCCGACCAGTGCCCCTCCCAGCAAAAGCCCCGTCAGAACGTGAATCAGAGCCGGCCTCATGCTTCTCCCCTCCTCTGCCGACAACTCTCACAGCACCTATCGGTAGAAGAGAGCGGTGTCTTGAGGGATACATCATGGGGAGCTTCAAGCTCAAACTCATCGTCTATTTCACGCTGATCGCGCTGCTGCCGTTCGTAGCCGCGTTCAACGGGCTCGAGACGATCACCGACCGAAACGAGACACGCCGAGCCGATGGAGCGCTCGAGACCGGCGTACGGGCGGCGCAGGCGGCACTTGCGGACGAGCTCGCGCGCGCCGACCGCGAGCTCGCGCGCCTGGCGGCCGACCCGAGCTTTCAGTCTGCACTCACGACGAGAAATCGTTCGGGTCTCCGCCGTTTCGCCGCGCGGCACGAAATCCGCATCGCTGCCCGGGGCCTCGACTTCGGGATCCTCGATGAGACCGCCGTGCAGCGGTCGGTCTTCGTCGTCGGACGGAAGGGACGGCTCGGACGGATCGTGTCGGGTATTCCGATCGACCGTCGTCTTGCCGAGACTCTCCGCCGCCGCGCCGGTCTCGGTACCGGTGGCGAGGTGGCGATCGTCCGCGACGGGCAGATCGTCGCCGGCAGCGGCAGTCTGGCGGGAAACGTCGAACTGCCTCGGGAGCCGATCGAGATGGCGGTGGCGGGGCGCCGCTTCCGAGCGCTCGCTTCCGAGATGCTGAACGAGCCACCGGGAGCCGCATTGCTCGTGCTCGCTCCGCAGGCGCGGATCGACGAGTCGATCGGTTGGCTTCGGTCACGGCTCTTTGCGGGCATGCTGATAGCCCTCCTCTTGATCGGCCTCGTCGCCTACCTCGAGGGGCGGTCGATCGTGAGAACGCTGGGGCGCCTCTCCGAGGCGGCGCGTGGAATCGCCCGCGGACGGCTCGGCGACCGAGTGGCGATCCAGGGGAGCGACGAGTTTGCATCCCTCGGGCTCGCATTCAACGACATGGCCGACCAGCTACAAGCCAGGCTCGGTGAGCTCGAAGAGGAGCGGCAGCGCCTCCGGGAGGCGACGCTCCGCTTCGGTGAGGCTCTGGCTGCCACGCACGACATCGACCAGCTCCTGCGTGTCATCGTCGAGACAGCCGTCGAAGCGACGGGCGCCACCTGCGGCGAGCTTGCAACGGACGACGGTCGCGTTCTCGTTTCCCTCGGCGACGGGCGCGGTCCAGAGAAGCTCGAGTTCCCGCTGTCCGCGGGTCGGGACACCTTCGGGACCCTCTCCCTCTACGGCAGCGAGTTCACCGCCGACCAGAGTGAGAGCGCGAACTGGTTCGTCGGCCACGCGGTCATCGCACTCAGCAATGCCCAGCGCCATCGCGCCGTTCAGCAACAGGCACTCGTCGACAGTCTGACTGGCCTCGCGAATCGCCGCCTCTGCACTGCGGCGCTCGAGAAGGAGCTGGCCCGCGCGCAGCGCTTCGGCGAGCCGCTCACCTTTGTGCTGGCAGACATCGACGATTTCAAGCGGATCAACGACCGGTGGGGACATCCCACCGGCGACGAGGTTCTCAAAGCGTTTGCTCAATGCCTGAGCGGCAACATTCGCGAGATCGATCTCGCAGGCCGCTGGGGCGGCGAAGAGTTTGCTCTGCTCCTGCCGGGCACCGACCTGGAGGGCGGGAGACTCCTTGCCGAGCGTATCCGCTCGGCACTCGAGATGCATGGATTGCCGGCGCCCGACGGCGAGCCCGTGTCGGTGACGGCGAGCTTCGGCGTGGCCTCGTTCCCCGATGTGACGGGGGAGGATGAGCTCGTCGCTGCCGCGGACGCAGCCCTCTACGCCGCCAAGCGGGACGGCAAGAACGCCGTTGCTCTTGCTGCGCCGGTTGCCGTCACGAACCCTGCGTAGTCCGCAATCGGGTTTCGACGGCGTTACAATCCGCCGCTGTGCCCAAGAACCCCCCGCCGATGACGGAGGATCGATGCCCGTAGAGACGCCAACGCTGTTCGCAAACGTGATCGAGGATCATCTCGAGTTGAAGCGCCAGAACGCTGAGCTCGAGCGCAACATGCCCATCGACAACTATCGCGTCGAGGATCCTTTCGAGAACCACCCTCTCTTCAAGACCGAGGAGCAGGCGCGAATCGAGGACACGATGGACGGCCACACCGGCATCCAGTCCGAGGAGTCGCACCCGGTCTCCGAAGAGACGGTCGCCGTCGGTGCGGAGGAAGGCGGCCTCTGGGGCCGCTCCCGCGACTTCGACTGGGGCGACTAGCCAGCTCTTTCCGCGTTTCGGCCTACCCGCCTCGGGTACGTTCCCTTGTAATCAAACGGAGCGACGAAAGGGCTGAAATGAGAAAATTGCTTGGACTCCTGGGCCTCGGTGCGGCCTTGAAGTACCTACTTGATCCTGAGAAGGGCAGCGGTCGGCGCACCATGTTGCGTGACCGTGTAGGGGGGATGCTCCGGAGCCGGAGCCGGCGCCTAGGCGCTCAGACGCAGGACGTCTCGGAGGCCGTCGAGAAGGGGAAGGATCTCAAGAAGACTCCGACGGACGACGTCACGCTCGCCAGGAAGGTCGAGACGGAGATCTTCCGCGACGACGATGTCCCGAAAGGGCAGATCAACGTCAACGCGGAGAACGGGAAGATCGTGCTGCGCGGCGAGGTCGGCGAGCAGGAAATGATCGTGGATCTCGAGGAGCGCGCGCGGAACGTCCAGGGTGTCTCCGACGTCGAGAATCTGCTCCATCTTCCCGGCGCGCCCGCGCCGATGCACGAATAGTCGACTAGGAAAGGGCGGCGGCCTAGTCGTCGTCCCGGGCTTCGCGCAGGAGCGGGAGCCCGAACCAGAGCGAGACCAGGGCCCCGGCGGCCGTGGCGGTGGCGATCGCCGTCACGGTCGTCTTGAACACGAGGTCGCTCACGAGGAAGACAGCGCCCGACAGGGCGGTCGCAAGCAAGATGGTCCCGACGATCGCCAGCCGGTTGGACGTGCGGATGAGCTGCTCCTTGTCCCGCTGGCGGAAGCGGATTCGGTGATAGGCCGTCGGCGCGATGAACAAGATCGAGGCGAAGGCGGTCGAGAGGAAGATCGCGTAGTAGACGTGGCGCTGCGTCGACGTGATCGACGCGAATCTCTGCGTGAACGGAACCGCGAGCAGGAACCCGAAGAGCATCTGCACACCGGGAAGCGCAACACGGAGCTCGTTCAGGAGCTCGATCAGCTCGCGGTCGAGCTGCTCGTCCTTGCTCTCGTCGCTCTCTCCGTTGCCGTTCTGTTCGTCGCTCATCGGCGTTTTTCTGCGTGGACTGGTCGGAGGTGGGTCACAGCCTGAGATTATTCACGGCCGTGGATGTCCGGGAGCTGCTGAAGCGGAAAATCGATCCCCTGGAGGTCGAGGCGATTCGGGAGCTCTGGAAGCAGCACTCGATCGCGGAGGAGAACCGGGACGTCGCCGGTCTCCTGGCGACGCTGACCGACGACTGCATCTATGAGATCGTCGGGACGCTCCACCGGTGGGAGGGCCATGCCGGCGCTACCCGGTTCTACGGCGGGCTGCTGGGGGCGTTCCCCGACATCGACTTCGAGCTGACGGACATCGTCGTCGGCCCTCAGGGCGTCTGCGAGGAGGCGCGGGTCACCGCAACGCACGAGCGGACGTGGTTGGACTACGAGGGTCAGGGGGAGCGCGCGTCGAGTTCGGCGTCGTGATCTTCTTCCCCTGGGATCGGGAGCGGGCGGCTCTTCCGTGGGGAGAAGATCTACCTGCATGCTCCGGGCCTCGCGCTGCCTGAGCTCGGCGAGCTGCGGCGTGAGACCGTGGACGGTCTCGAGATCGCTTCTGACCCGCGTGACCGGGAGAACGAATCCGATTTCGTGGTCGGCGCCGGGTCGGCATCGCTCGTCCTCAGCCGGTTGACGATTCGGCGACAGGTGAAGGCAGCGCTCGACCTCGGGACGGGCTCGGGCGTGCAGGCACTTCTGGCATCGCGACATGCCGGGCGGGTCATCGGCGTCGACGTGAATCGGCGAGAGCGGGCTCCTTCTCTCCGGCGGCCAGCGCCAGCGGATCGCGATCGCCCGGGCGCTCTACCAGCAGCCTCCTATCCTCGTGTTCGACGAGGCGACGAGTGCCCTCGACACCGAGTCCGAACGAGCGGTGCAGTCGAACATGGACGAGGTCTTCGAGGGACGGACGTCGTTCGTGATCGCTCACCGGCTGAGCACGATCAGGGACGCCGACCTGATCGTCGTCCTCGAACGCGGCCGGGTCGCCGAGCAGGGGACGCATGAGGAGCTGATGAAGCGGCAGGGCATCTACTACTACCTCGTGAGCCAGCAGCTGGCGATCTAGCTCTAGGATCAAGGCGATGGCGGCGATCGAAGAGACGGAAACGCCGCCCGAGAGCCAGGCGCCCGAGGTCTTTCGCTACTACGAGCTCGCCAAGAAGCAGGAGTGGCAGGTTCGGGACATGCCGTGGGGCGAGCTGCCGCCGATCCCGGAGACGACCGGCGCCAAGGAGCGCGTTGAGAAGCGCCGCGGCATCTGGCGCTCGGTCATCACCCAGCAACTGCAGGCGGACTCGCTCGCCGTCGAGATGGCCGCGCAGCTCCTCGAGATGGCCCGGCACCAGGAGGCCAAGCTCTACTACTCGACGATGGCGCAGGACGAGGCGCGTCACGTCGAGGCCTGGCTACGACTGATCGGCGAGGCCGGCGGCCCTACCGAGCGAGACCCGTACCTCGACAAGCTCGCGCAGATCTTCCTGGGGCTGGACTCGCTCGAGGAAAAGGTCTTCCTGATGCAGGTCTTCTTCGAGCGGATGATCATCCCGCGCTTCCGGCTGATCGCACGCTCGGCGCCGGACACCGTGCTCGCCGACCTCTGCAAGCGCCTCACGATCGACGACGGGATCCACCACAGCTCCGGGATGGCCTACGAGCGAGTGCTGCTCCGGAGCGCCTCCAAGGAGACGAAGGCTCGGATGATCAAGGGCGCCAGCCGGATGCTCCCGATCTTCGTCGACCACGTGCTCTGGCGGCCGAAGGAGCGCGACTTCATCACGAGTGCCATGCGCACTGCCGACCTCGCGCGGGTCCGGGAGGAGGTCGAGGACGGGATCAAGATTGCGTCGTCGCTCGGCCTCGACGTCACCGACATCGAGTACCACATCCCCGCGGCCTAGCCGCGGGTCGTTTCGCGGACAGTCTTGCGACTTTCCGCCATTCCAGACCCGCGAGGGTGGGCTCCGCTTCGCTCCGCGCGGCGCGCTCGTGCGGCCCGGGACGCGAGGGTTCGGATGCCGGTGGGGGGGG
>JACDAN010000212.1 GCA_013695385.1 Actinomycetota bacterium
GCCATTCTCCGCGCTGGTCGCCCGACGGCCGTCGCCTCGCCTACGTCACGCCGCGGGGGCGGGTGTCGATCGCCACCCCAGGCGGCCGCATCCTGCGGCAGATCGGCAGAGCAGTCGACTCTTTCGGGTGGCTACCAGGCGGCAGGCACCTCTACATCGAAGGACCAGGTGCCTGGACCGTCTCAGCGACAGGTCGCGTCGTCTTTACGGTTCCGCCTGGGCTGACGTCCTCTGGTCGAGGGACGGAAGGCGGCTTGCGTACACAACGCGTGCGGGCGTCTTCGTCGCCGGGGTTCGTGGGCAAGGACGGCGGCGGATTACCCGCTCACCGCCGGGCGTACTCATGGACTGGTCTCCGGACGGGAGATGGATCGTCGCAGGGGCGGTCGGATCGCGTCTCGTTGCGCTGGGTACAGACGGACGGAAAGCCCGAACGATCGCGGTTGAGCCCCCGGGTTCGACGATCGAGCGTGCGTACTGGGTGGCTGGCTCGCGCCTGGTCTACGAGAGCCTCGGCCCCTTCCGCGCCGACGTCTATCTCCGCTCCCCTACGGGAGTCGAGCGCCGTCTGACCAGTGGCCTTCAGCGCCATGCAGCGCCGGCTTGAGCGCCGGACGGCACGCGCCTAGCGGTTTCGAGCTCGTCTCTCGGCTGTAACCGGGACTGCCCCTCCGAAATCTACGCTGTGGATGCCTCCAACGGGCGTGCCACGAGGATCACCACCCAACCGCAAGGCGATGATCGTGAGTTCGCGGAGGCGCCGGCATGGTCTCCCGATGGCCGCCGCGTCGCCTTCGTTCGTACCGGACCGCCCGAACCTCTATTCGTGTCGTCGCAGCGGAGGGAGGCGGCGAACGAGACTTGATCGAACGGGGTTCTGCGCCGGCCTGGTCACCCGACGGACGACGGCTCGCCTACCTCGCTGTCGGCGTGTTCGTCGCGAACGCGGACGGCACTGCCAGCTGGGAGATCGCTCCGATCGCCGATAGCGCTTTCGGCTTGAGGTGGTCGCCGGACGGGCAGCGCATCGCCTGGCGGGAAGCAGCGGCGATCAAGAGTGTCGCCACGGATGGGTCGAGCCCGGCATTGATGACGATCCGGATCAGCCCGTGCGACCGCTTGGCCCCGGGTTCTGCTGGCCTTGCCTGGTCGAGAGACGGACGTCGTTCATCTTCGGCGGGTGTGGTCGCCCCGGTTCTGCACTGGCGAATCTGAATCTCTGGAGCGTGCGCACCGACGGAACGGGGCTGAGGCGGCTGACCCGGTCGCTCGCGCCCGACTGGGCGCCAGCCTTGCGATAGTCCGAGCAGCGGGATATTCTCAAACCGTGATGAGGCAGCTTCTCGAGTAGTCCGGGGAGCCAACGCGGCGGCGCCGCGGCGACTCCCCACGGCCTCTCAGAGCGAGAGGCTTTTTTGTACCCGGAGACGGTGATGGATCGATACGAGCCACACGAAATCGAGGCGAAATGGCAGGCGGTCTGGGAGGCCGAGAAGGCCTTCTACGTTGCCAATCCCGGCCCAGGCGAGTCTGCCCCCGAACGACGCTGGTACCAGCTCGAGATGTTGCCGTACCCGTCCGGCACCCTCCACATGGGCCACGTCCTCAACTACACGATGGGGGACGTCGTCACGCACTTTCGGAGGCGCAACGGGTGGCAGGTGCTGCGTCCGATGGGCTTCGACTCCTTCGGCCTGCCCGCCGAGAACGCGGCGATCAGGGAAGGCGGGCATCCCCGCGAGATCACCGAGCGCAACATCGAGGCGATCCGCGTGCAGATGAAGCGCCTCGGCTGGGCAATCGACTGGGACCGTGAAATCTCGGCGCACGAGGTCGACTACTACCGCTGGACGCAATGGCTCTTCCTTCGGTTCTTCGAAGCGGGACTCGCCTATCGCGCCGCCGCGCCCGTGAACTGGTGCCCGAACGATCAGACGGTCGTCGCTCACGAGTACGTCGTCGACGGGAAATGCGATCGCTGTGGCACGCCGGTCGAAGCGCGGAACCTCGAGCAGTGGTTCATGCGCATCACGTCCTACGCGGACGACCTGCTGCAGTTCGACCTGCCGGAGGGCGGGCACTGGCCCGAGCGCACGAAGACGATCCAGCGAAACTGGATCGGCCGTTCCGAGGGCGCCGAGATCCTGTTCCGCGTCGACGAGCTCGACGCGGACGTCTCCGTGTTCACGACCCGGCCCGACACGCTC
This sequence comes from Actinomycetota bacterium, assembly GCA_013695385.1. Taxonomy (GTDB): domain Bacteria; phylum Actinomycetota; class Thermoleophilia; order Gaiellales; family Gaiellaceae; genus JACDAN01. The sequence continues at coordinate 2,208 of JACDAN010000212.1, forward strand.
CATGGCGCGACGTTCTTCGTCATCGCGCCGGAACACCCCCTGGTCGAGCGGATCGAGAACGAGGACGTCGGCGCATATGTCCGGGTGACCGCCGCGCGGAGTGGGGAGGAGCGTGCGACCGACGACGAGAAGACCGGTGTCTTCACCGGCGTCCACGCGACGAATCCCGTCAACGGGGAGCGCCTGCCCGTCTACGTCGCGGACTACGTGCTGATGGACTACGGAACCGGGGCGATCATGGCAGTCCCCGGGCACGACGAGCGCGACCGCGAGTTCGCGGAGAGGTTCGACCTGCCGATCCGAACGGTCATCGACGAGGAGCGCGGCACGCTCGTCGACTCGGGCGACTTCACCGGCGCCCAGGCTGACGAGGCGAAGGCAAAGATCGTCGAGCAGCTGCGCGAACGGGGGCGGGGCGCGCCGGCGGTCAGCTACCGACTGCGCGACTGGTCGTTCTCTCGGCAGCGCTACTGGGGCTGCCCGATCCCGATCGTGTACTGCGACGATTGCGGAACCGTTCCGGTGCCCGAGCAAGACCTGCCGGTGCTGCTGCCGGAGGTCGAGGACTACCGGCCCAAGGGCGTCGCCCCGCTTGCCTCCAACACGGAGTGGCTGCACGTTCCTTGCCCGAAATGCGGGAAGGACGGTCGCCGCGAGGCCGACACGATGGACACGTTCGTCGACTCGTCCTGGTACTTCCTCCGGTACGTCGACCCGCGAAACGACCAGGCGCCTTTCGACCGTTTCGCGGTCGACTACTGGTGCCCGGTGTCGCAGTACATCGGCGGGATCGACCACTCCACCGGGCACCTGCTCTACTCGCGCTTCTTCGTCAAGTTCCTGAACGAGCAGGGGCTGCTCGGCTTTCGGGAGCCGTTCGCGCGCGTGTTTCACCAGGGCTGGGTGCAGATGGGCGGTTCGAAGATGTCGAAGTCGCGCGGCAACGTCGCAGGGCCCGACCACCTCGTGGATCAGTACGGCGCGGACGCGATGCGCGTCTACATCCTCTTCATGGGGCCTGCGGACCAGAACATGGAGTGGAGCGACGACGGGATCGACGGCGTGGCGCGCTTTCTGCGGAGATTGTGGCGGGCGACGCTCGAGGCGGCCGAGCGACCCTCCGAGACCGAGCTGCCCGACACGCCCCTGGCCCGAAAGGCGCACTGGACGATCGACAGGGTCTCAAAAGACATCGAGCAGCGGTTCCAGTTCCACACGCCGATCGCGGCGGTCATGGAGCTCCTGAACGAGCTGATGCAGGCCCCGAGCGACCCGGCGGCGCGGTTCGCGGCGGAAACGGCCGTCTCCCTGATCCAGCCATACGCGCCTCACGTGGCCGAGGAGCTGTGGGAACGCCTGGGGCGAAGCCGGCTCTGGGCCGAGCCGTGGCCGCACGCAGACCCCGCGATGCTGGAGCGAGACACGTTCGAGCTCGTGATCCAGGTGAACGGCCGGGTGCGTGACCGCGTCGAGGTCTCGGCGGATCTCCCCGACGACGAGCTGGTCTCGATGGCCAAGTCGTCGCCGAAGGTTCAGGCGTTTCTCGATGACACCGAGGTGCGGCAGGCGATCGTCGTCCCCGGGAGGCTCGTCAACCTCGTCACCAATTGAGGGAAAACTCACCCCTAAAGGGGTAGGGGCCTCCGGCCGATAGCCGAGAAGGCAAAACGGCACGAGGAGGTTTTCCCGTGAAGCTCCTATTGGTCGACGACGACGCTGGGCTCCGAGCGCTGCTCCGCACGACGTTCGAGATTTTCGACATCGATGTCGCCGAGGCCGAAGACGCCAGGGCGGCGGAGCGTGCTGTCGCGGCATCGAAGCCGGATGTCGTCGTCCTTGACGTCCAGATGCCCGGGGCCAGCGGCCTGGAGTTCTGCCGGCGGCTCAAGACCGATCCGGCGACCGACGGCGTTGCGGTCGTGCTGCTGACCGGCTCCGAAGGCGGGACACAGGCGGCGGCAGACGATTGTGGCGCCGACGCGCTCGTCTTCAAGCCTTTCAGCCCGTTGCAGCTGCTGGCTGTCGTGGAGCAGCTCGCCGGGACACGCTACGGCGTCCCGTTTCGATCTCCCCGGTCGGACGATCCGCAGGAGCAGCTCTTGCTCTACGCCCGCGACCTCCGCCATGTCGTCGAGATCGAGCGGGGGCAGCGAACTCTCGTCCAGCGCGCCTACCGCGAGACGGTGGCCGCCCTTGCCAGCGCGCTCGAGTCGAAGGACACCGGAACCCGCGCCCACTCGCAGCGGGTCCAGAGCTACGCCCTCGAGCTCGCCCGTGCCCTGAACCCCGAGCTCCTCGAAGACCCGAGCACGGAGTACGGCTTCCTGCTCCATGACGTCGGAAAGATCGGGATCCCCGACCGGATCCTCCAGAAGCCGAGACCCCTCTCACCGGCAGAAGAGCGCCTGATGAGGACGCACACCGTCCTCGGTGAGCAGGTGTTGAACGGCGTCGCCTTCTTCCACGGGGACGGCCTGCGTGTCGTCCGTTCGCACCACGAGCGCTGGGATGGCGGCGGGTACCCCGACGGGCTCGCCGGAACCGACATCCCGCTCGCGGCGCGCGTCTTCGCCGTTGCGGACACTCTCGACGCCATCACCAGCGACCGGCCGTACCGGCGGGCCGGCCGGTGGGTCGACGCAGGCCGCGAGCTCGTACAGCAGTCCGGCAAGCAGTTCGACCCAGCTGTCGTTTCCGCGTTCGTCGGAGCAGAGGCGCGACTCCGCGCCGTGCGCTCCGAGTTCGACGGCGTGCCCGCCTAGAGGACTACGCCCGCTCCAGCAGCCGCTGATCGGCGTGGCGCCGATAGGCTCGGTTGCCGAAAAACCCTGCCGCGAGGAGGAGCAGGAACGGGCTCGCGACGATGAGCGCGTACGCAGCGATTGCGAGCTCCGCCGCGAGGATCCCGACGGCGTCGTCGAGCGCTCGCCTGAGTCGTCCCGGCGTGGCTTCGGGCTGCCTCGGCTCCTGCGTCGTGAGGTCGAGGGCGACGGTGGCGTACACTGCGCGACGGTTGATCTCCGTGCGCTCGCGCCTGAGGCCGGCGAGATTGTTGCGTGCGGAAGCGAGGTGCTTTTCGAGGCGGGCGCGTTCAGAGGACGAGATGTTCGGCCGCCCGAGCTGCACCCGGAGCCGCGCGATCCGCTCCTGGATGCGCCGAATTTGCCTGGTGAGGTCGTCGACTGGTTGCTGGAGGTCGGAGATCCGTGTCTCCTGCGCGAGGATGCGCCCGAGACCGCTGAACTGCACGATCGCCGCCTGGACGCGGGATACGGGAACGCGGAGGCGGATCGCGGCGCTTCCTTCTCCGGGCTCAGGCGTCAGATATTCGACCGAGACGACGTAGCCGCCGAGCCGCCGGGCCGTGCGAAGCGCCCGCTGTGTCGTCGCCGAGAGGTCGTCGGTGCCGTCGACGAGCAGGCGGAGAGTCGCGCTGTAGTCCTGGGCCCGGCCTCCGGTCGGGGCGGGGCCGGTGGAGCGGAGCCTGTTCGAGTCCCGCGCGTCCTCCGACGGGGCGACCCACTCGAGCTGTTCGGTGGAGGCTGTCGGCTTGGCGGATGCGGCCCTGTTGTCAGAGCGAGGGCCCGAGAGCGCGGAGTTCAGTCCGACCACCAGGGCGAGCGCCAGCGAGAGGCCCACGGCGGCAGGGACCGCGAGTACGGCGAGCCGTCGGGGCGAGAACCAACCGGTATGGCGCGGCGCAGCGGCCGCCGTTGTGGCGAGCACCTCGCGGCGTGCTCGCTCCGGCATCGCCGGCGTCTCGAGGCGGAGCTGCGCGGCGAGCTCGGCGAACCGTTCGTCGATCGGCGTGTCAGGCGACAAGGTGTGGCCTCACTTTCTCTTCGAGCTTCTGGAGTGCGCGACTTAGGCGGGTGGTGCAAGCAGTGGGGCTGATCCCGAGAACCCGCGCCGCGTTCGCCGCGTCGAGGTCGAGCAGAATTCGGAGCGCGATCACCTCGCGATCGGCTGCCGAGAGGCTCGCGAGCGCGGACTGGAGCCAGGGGGAGAGCGTGGGGCTCTCGAGGTCTACGCTCTCGCTTCGGCGGCTGTCAAGCACGGCATAGCGTCCTTCGCGCCGGCGCCGGCGCTCCTCACTCCTCAGGTGGTCGAGTGCGACGGTCCGCGCGATCTGGCAGAGCCAGGTCTGCGCGGAGCCGCGCGCGGGATCGAACCGGTGCCAGAGCCGCGCGGCCCGTTCGAACGTCTCTGCGGTCAGGTCCTCGGCCGCGTGCGGGTCCCGGGTCAGGTACAGGACGTAGCGGTAGACGTCGTCGAGGTGACGCTCTGCCGCGGCCTCGAGCGAGGTGGTCGCAGTTCTCATGCCTCTCATATACGCCGTGGCGGGCCGATTCGTCACACACTCGACGCAATCCTTCGAGAGACATGGCGCACGCTCGTTGTCACAATGGACTACATGAACGGCCTCGACGTCACGCGCCCGCGCGCCCTTGCGGGTGCCTTGCTGCTGATCGCGGCGCTCTTCGTCGGCGGCCGGTACCTGGTCGGTAGTGGCACGGCGAGCATCGAAGAGGCTCCTCCGGGCGAGGCCGCCGGTGAGATCGACGCCGCTCCGGAGGAGCGGCTCGTCGTCCACGTCGTGGGAGCAGTTCGCCGTCCGGGCCTGTACCGGCTGCCGCATGGGGCCCGGATCTCCGATGCGGTCAAGCGGGCCGGGGGAGCCACCCGCCGTGCCGACCTGAGCCTCGTCAACCTCGCCGCCCAGGTGGTTGATGGAACACAGGTGGTCGTTCCCCGCCGGGTCTCGGCGGAGGCGGGAGCGGGGTCGGACAGCGCAGGCCCGGCATCCGCTGGGGGCCCGGTTCGTCTCAACACGGCGTCCCTCGATGAGCTCGATGCGCTTCCAGGGGTGGGGCCGGTAACCGCACAGAAGATCGTCGACTACCGCGAGCAGCACGGCGCGTTCAGCTCCGTGGACGATCTCGACGCCATTCCCGGCATCGGGCCGGCGCGACTCGAACAGCTGAGGGAGCTCGTTGCGCCGTGAATGCCGGGTT
>JACDAN010000213.1 GCA_013695385.1 Actinomycetota bacterium
CGTCAGGAGCGGTCCGAGCTGGTCGGTCGCGCCTGCGGCGAGCGCGCGGGCTGCGTCGAGTACACGCGCATTCTCCGAAACGACGTGTCGCGCGCGCGGCTCGTCGGCCACCTGCTCGGCCGTGGCGTCCCGCAACGTCCGCAGCCCCAGTTGCGCGGCGACCAGCTCACACGTCCGCCTGCGCTCGGCATAGGCGCTCCCGACGAGGGTGCGCGACACACCGGAGTGGACGATCACGACGGTGAGGCCGGCCGGGAGAGGGATCGGCTCGACGGCGAAGCTGCGACAGTCGATCAGGAGGGCGTGCCCGCGCCGCCCTGAGAGCGAGGCGAGCTGATCCATGATCCCGACTGGAACGCCGGTCGCGACCAGCTCGGCCTCCTGGCACGCTCGCGCGAGCTCGAGCATCGGAAGCTGCAGGCCCGCGACGTCGCAGAGCGCGAGCGCGACTGCCACCTCGAGCGCGGCGCTCGAGGAGAGTCCGGCGCCGAGGGGAACCGTCGAGGAGACGACGGCGTCGAGTCCGACCGGGGGTCGCCCTCGCTCCGAGAGCGTTCGCACGACACCGGCCACGTACTTGCCCCATGCGGGCTCCACCTCGCTCGGCTCCGAGCTGCCGTCGGCGGCCACCTCGACCTCGACGCCGACGTCGACGTCGACGTCGAGCGACGCCACCCGCACGACCGCATCGGCTCGAGGAGTCGCCCGGAGGGAACATTCGAGGTCGATCGCCAGCGGCAGCACGAAGCCCTCGTTGTAGTCGGTGTGGTCGCCGATCAGGTTGACCCGCCCGGGCGCACGGAATGTCTTCACGAGCCGGCCCACTCCAGCGGCGAGGGCGGCTCGAAGTGGGAGCCAACTTCGACCGCAGCACCATCGCTGGCCGACCGGGCGATCGCGTCCAGGATTTCCACCACGTGCGCGGCAAACGCCCCGGCGCGGCGCGGCCGGCCGGTCTTGCCGGCTCGAACCCAGAAGGTCGCCGTGAGCCTGACCACGACCCCCGACTCCAGCTCGACCAGCGCGACGTTGAAGTCGGGTGTCTCGAGCAGGAAGGTCGCGTGGTCGATGGTGATGCGCTCTCGCTCGAGGATCGTCCCGTAGGCGACGACCCGACGAGCAGGCCCGAACATCGCCGTGAGGATCGTCAGCGGATAGATCCCGACGTCGACGACCGCACCCACGCCGTAGAGCCCCTGGGGCGAGGGGTGCCAGGACTCGATTCGGCCCCAGTTGGCCTCCGCGTAGACGGCGCGCACGGTGCCAATCGCGCCGTCGCGGATCAGCTTCCGAGCTGCCGCGCGGCCGGAGACGACGTCTGTCGCCCCGGCCAGGTCGAGGGTCGGGTCGGTGGCCCACTCCGGGTGCAGGTGCACCCCCCAGAGGTCGATCGTCTCGAAGCCCAGCGGACGCACGTCCTTCAGGAGTGCCTCGAATCGGCCGGCGAACGTCTGTGGCGACCGGAAGCGTTCGCTCGTGGCGCGATCTCCGTGCCCCCAGCCGCGCATCGCCCACCCCGTCTCGCGGGCCACGTAGTTCGCGGTCATAAAGGCCATCGGTTCACGCCGCCAACACCTGGCCGGCTTCCCGGAGTGCCTCCTGCAGGGCACCGACATCGACGTCCTGGACGGCCACACCCCTTCGCGCGGCCTGCGCGGCGGCCAGGCCTGCCGCGTGCCCGAGCAGCATCAGCGTCGGCTCCATCCGGATCGAGCCGAAGGCGACGTGTGACGCCGACAGGCACAACGGGACGAGCAGGTCCTCGGCGTCCTCGCGCCGCGGCGTCAGCGAGCGATACGGGATCGGGTACGGCGGCACCGCGACCGAGAGGTAACCCTCGTTGAACACGGCGGGCCTGCGCTCGTACTCGGGCAAGTAGCGCCAGGTCCGCTCGACCTCGCGGATGTCGATGTTGTACGAGCCCAGCGCGACCACGTCGACCTGGGGCCGCGCGTCGACCAAGTCCTGCTCGCGCAGCACGTACTCGCCCAGCATGCGCCGCCCGTCACGCACGTAGAGCTGGTGCGGCCAGCCATCAGTGTCTTCGAACTCGTCCGCACAAGGCCCCCAACGCGCCACCTCGTCGCTGATCGCCGGCGGCACCGCATCGTCGTGAGCGAGGTAGAAGAGGAACGCCTGCGTGTACCGGAGATGCCCTTCGCGCACGCGGTCTCGGGTCTCCTCGTCGCCGTCGGGGTAGGCGCGGTTCGAGCCGTCGAGGAGGTTGAGGGAGAACGGCCCGATCGAGTTGACGTCACACTTCCCGTTCGGTAGCAGGTCTTCGACGAGGCCCAACAGATCCCGTGCCTCCAGCGACTCGCCCTCAGCAGCGAGATAGCGACGCAACACCTCGAAGAGCGCCGGATCGTAGTCTGGAGGCGGGGCGAGCGGCAGCCGGTTCTCCTCTCGATCGGTCAGGCAGACTCGGTAGCCGTAGGCCTGGAGGCCCCCGTCTCCCTCGCCGAGGCTCTCGACCGGCCAGCCGCGTTCGTCCTGCTCGGGCTCGCGGACGAACGGGAGCGCCTCTCCGGTTTCGGCGAAGGGCGAGAGCAGAACGGGAAAGTTGTGCTTGCTCGGCCGGTACGCCGGCTGTCTGCCCGCCCAGCGCTCGCCGTACAGCTCTCGCGACTCGCGGCCCACGGCGCAGGGGATTCCGCGCTCGGCCACCAGGTCGCCCTCGTAGCTCGCGTCCACGTAGACGGCTGCCTCCGGCGGCTCGCGCTGCTCGAGCCACACGTCCACACCCGCGGAGACGAGCAGCTCGGCGAGCAGCCGCTCGGCGACGTGCGGCTCCGGTCCTTTGACACCCCAGAGGGGCACGTCATAGTGGTCGGCGACCGCGCTGTAGAAGCGCCGTGCCAGCCCCCCGATCACGCCGGCGTCGCCGACGTCGGTCCACGAGAGGCCTCCGGACACCATGCCCCCGATGTGTCGGCCGGGTGAGACGAGCACCGTCCTGGCGCCGGCCTCGGCCGCGGCCACGGCCGCCATGACCCCGCAGGCCGTGGCGC
>JACDAN010000221.1 GCA_013695385.1 Actinomycetota bacterium
TGGCTCAGGTACGCAGCGCGGCCGGTTAGCTCGACCCTCCCCGCCCCGGGCTCCAGCAGTCCTGCGGCGAGCTTGGCGAGCGTCGTCTTCCCGCATCCGTTCGGCCCGGTCAACGCAACGATCTCCCCGCGCCGAACCTTCAGGGTCGTGGACTCCACTCCGGTCTCGCCGCCGTACGAGAACGACACGTCGTCGAGGAGGCTGACGACCTCGCCATCGGCTGCCTCTCCGGCGCGAGCCTCGGGAGCCGTCTCCACATATGCCGGCCGGTTCCGCGCCAGCCACCGCACCGCATCGTCTCGTGGAGCGTCCAGGAGCACTCGGCCGCCCTCGAGGAAGATGACCCGGTCGCAGTACTCGAGCGGGAGCGACGGCCGCTGCTCGGAGATGACGACGGCGAGCTGCAACTCGCACAGCAGCTCGAAGAGCGCACGGGCCCCGTCAGGGTCGAGCTGAGACGTCGGCTCGTCGAGGAGCAAGAGCTCGGGGCCGAGGGCCAGGGCCGAGGCGAGACAGATGCGCTGGAGCTCGCCTGCGGAGATCTCGGGCGTCGGCCGCCCTGCAAGGTGCGCTGCCCCCACCGATTCCAGCGCGGCGGCCGCCCGGCCTCGGATTTCATCGGGTGAGACACCGATGTTCTCGAGCCCGAACTCGACCTCGTTCTCGACCCGGCTGAAGACGACCTGGTCTTCCGGGTCCTGGAACACGCTCGCCACGACGCCGGCGAGCTCGCTGGGGCGGGTCGTCCGCGTGTCGATCCCCCCGATCTCCACCCTGCCCGCGAACGCTCCGCCGTGGAAGTGCGGTACGAGCCCTGCGAGAGCCCGCAGCAGCGTGGACTTCCCCGAGCCCGACGGGCCCAGGACGCACACGAGCTCGCCGGGCTGCACCTCGAGAGAGACGCCGTCGAGCGCCGGCGCCTCGGCGTCCGGGTGACGGTAGGTGAGCCCCTGCACCCGGACTAGAGCCACACCGCTCCTCCGAAGACGAGCAGGACGGTGGCGGCGACCGCGAGGCGGTCGATTCGCCTCCACGCCGGGCGGGGTACCCTCGTCCGGCCCGGCCGGCCGAAACCGCGCGCTTCCATCGACTCGGCGAGGTTCAGCGAGCGCTCTAGCGATCCGGCGAGCAGCGGAGAGAGGAGCCTCGCGCCGCCGCGAAGGCCGCTGACCTCCACCCCGCGCCCACGCAGAACCTCGACATAGCCCGCGGCGTCGCGCTCGAGGGTCGGGACGAGCCTCGTCGCCAGGGCGATTGCGAGGACGGAGCGGCGCAGGCGACCGCCGGCCTGGAGCAGCCGGTCGTGGTCGAGGAGCAATGCATAGGCGGCGAAGGCCAGCCCCACGGCAGCGAGCCGGAGGCCCTGGAACAGGGCCTCGCCCAGCTCGTTGCTCGTCACGTCGAGCACGCCGACGACGGGAATCGACGGGCCCTCCCAGTAGACGACGCCGCCGTACGAGCCGAGCAGCGGGCTGAGGAGGAACAGGACGAGCCCAGTGGCGAGTGTCCCGACGAGATAGGGCCAGCGGCGCCGGCGAGGCGCTCGCATGCAGACGGCCAGCAGGAGAAGGGCGATGACGGCGACCGAGACCGTCCGGTCCGCCAGCAAGGCCGCGGCGGCGAGACCTCCGAGCAGGGCGGCGGCCGGAACGGGACTCATCGCAACCCCTCGTACCGATAGCGGGCAAGCGTCGGATCTCGAACGAGCCGTCGGGCGTCGACGAGGCCGAGCTCGAAAAGCACCGGGTCTCCGGGTGCACCGGTCAGCCGGGCTCGAAAGCCGGAGCGCCGGACGAGCACGAGGCGGTTCGCCCCTTCCACGGAGCCGCCGACGCTCCCGCCCACCAACCTCGCGAGCAGCTTCGCCGTCTTGCCGCCCGGCCCCTCCACGACCGTCGGACGCCGGTTCCCGTCGAAGCCGTGGACGAAAGGCTCGGGGAAGGCGCCGACGACGACCGGCACCCGCAGCTGCTTCGCCCAGGAGCGGTGGTCGAACCAGAGGACATCACCGTCGTGCAGCCGGTAATCGGAGGCGCTCCGGTCGCCCTCGTACCCGTTCACGTAGAAGAACCAGTCTCGGCGGTCGGCGATGCTTCCCTCGACGCCGTCGATCGCCTGGACGAAGCGGCCACCGTGTCGCGTCTCGACCTCGGTCTTCCTCCGGAGGGCCTCCATCGCCGAGATTCCTGCCGGCACCGAGACGCTCAGCATCACGTCGTTTCCCCGGTCGCGGGTCACCCAGAGCGTCGCCGCGCCCTTGCCGGCAGGCTCCTCCCCACAGCCCGCGAGCACGACGGCTGCGAAGAGGAGGCCTAGGGCGCGGCGGATCACCGTCAGCGAAGCGCGTTCGAACGGACGGCGCCGGTCAACGTGGCGCGGACGACGCCCGAATGGCGCCCGACGCAAGCGCGGCCTCCGCGCGTGCGAACTCGCCGGCCGTCGACGGCCAGCACGGCTCCGGTTGCCACCTTGTCGGCGCCCTCGTCGTCTTCCGCGACGACGCGGTAGCAGTTGCCGCGGGTTCGGGACAGCAGGAGCGTCGGCGGTCCACCCGCCGCTCCGAATGTCGCGTAATACCACAGCACCCGGTCGCCGTCTCGGAGCACGACCTTGTCCGCGCCGACGGGCGGCGAGGCGCCGTTGACCTTGAACACCCAGCCGCTCGATCCGCCGGCCGGATAGCGGCCGATCTGGTCGACATAGGCTCCGAAGGAGCTCTGGGCGAGGTGGTAGTAGAACTCGCCCCGGAGACTGGCTGCATCCAGGGCCTGGAGCACGTTCTCCCCGGCCTCGAAGCGAGTCTCGAGGGCACCGTAGATCGATTGAGTGCGTCCTTCGACGCGAACGGACACCCGGGCCGCGAGAGCGGCCGGGACGAGCAGGGCGGCGACCGTGAGCAACGCCGCGACGGTGAAAAGGGTCTTGCGCACGAATCCTCCTTCCGCGAGGGGTTCTGGTGCTTCGCGCGAGCGGCAGGTCTTCTGACTCGGGGCGCCCTCCCTCGCCGCCTTCCCGGCCCGCGGGCCAGTGGCAGTTCGGCGTGGAAGCGTCTCCCCTCACAGCGGCGGGACCGTCCCGGACTCACACCGGGTTCCCTCACCGCTCGCCTCTGTTGTGGCCCCTAGTATGCCCCTCCGTGCAGGCGGCCGTCTCGCGATGGGCACCGGTCGTCGCCTGGGCGACGCTGATCTTCGTGCTCTCGTCGATTCCCGACCTGAGCACGGGGCTGGGCGGCTGGGACCTGGTGCTCCGGAAGATCGCCCACGCAGCGGAATACGCCGTCCTGGGAGCACTCCTCGTGCGCGCCCTCCACAGGAGCAGGCTCTCGTTCGTGATCGGCGTCGCCTACGCCGCGAGCGACGAGTTCCACCAGACCTTCGTGACCGGACGGGCGGGAACGGTGCTCGACGTCGGGGTCGACGCGGTGGGGGTTGCCCTCGGCGTGGCGCTCGCCATCCGGTCTCGGTGGGTAGATTTCCGGCGTGGAGCAGCCCAAGGAGGTCGGTGACCGCCAGCTGGACGCGCTGCTGGAGCGCCTCGACAGGCTGACGGCAGAGGTGAACGGACTCAACCGCCGACTGGACAGCGGCGACAACCTCGCGCCGATCGTCCGGGAGCTCTCGCTCCTGAACGAGTCGCTGCAGACACTTGCCTACGCGGCCCTGGGACAGTCGGGCCCGCAGGTGAGGCGGCGCGCGGGCTAGCTAGCTCTTCAGGAAGACGCGGCGCAGGGCATCCTCCTTGCCGCGCTCGAGCACGGCCAGCACCTGATCTCCCGCGCGGAGCTCGGTATCCCCCTCGGCGAGGGACGCACGCCCGCCTCGCATGACCGAGATCAGCCTGGAGCCCGGCGGGAGGTCGAGACCGTCGACGCGCTTCCCGACGGACGGCGAGGTTTCGTCGAGCTGCACCTCCACGATCTCGAGCTCCTCCTGACGCAACTCGAGCAGGTGAACGAGGCCGTGCTCGGGCACCTCGTGCTCGATCATCGCGAGGATGATCGAGGTCGCCGAGATCGTCGGCATGATCCCGAGCAAGTCGAAGTAGTGCTGGTTCCGCGGGTCGTTGACCCGGGCGATCACCTTCCCGACGCCGAAGTGCTCGCGGGCGATCTGACAGATGATCAGGTTGTCCTCGTCGTCGCCCGTGACAGCGACAACGAGGTCCGGGGGCCGTGCGAGCCCGGCGCGCTCGAGGACGTGGATCTCGGTGGCGTCCCCGAGCTGGATTCGCTCCTCGAACTCGTCCTCGAGCCGGTCGAACCGGCCACGCCGCTGTTCGATGAGGGTTGCCTCATGTCCGAGCGCGTGGACGCTCCGGGCCAGGTTGGCGCCGATCTGTCCGCCGCCGGCGATGACGATGTACATGCCTATGCCTCGGCCCCGGCCTTTTCGGCAAAGGTCTGGACGGCGTCCGTCAAGGCGGTGATCGCAGTCGACGTCGGCGAGATCGTCCAGAGGCCGAGCTCGGAGTAGAGCCGCGCGCGCGCCGGATCGAGTACTCGCACGACGGTCGCCTCGATCCCGAACTGCTTCTGAGCCAGCTGCCCGATCACGAGGTTCGTGTTGTCCCCGTCGGTTGCGACGACGACGGCGTCGGCGTCGGCGATCCCCGCCTTGCCGAGCACGTCGAGATCCATGCCGTGCCCGACGACGAACCCGCCGGCCCAGCGGTCGCCGAGCCGCGAGAGCGCCGCCTCGTTCTCGTCGACCGCCGTCACTTCCCAGCCGACGCGATGAAGCTCGAGCGCCACGGCCGAGCCGACCCGCCCGCATCCGATCACGAGGGCTTTCATGGAGCAGGAGCGTACCGGGAAGGTTGCGGTCAGCCGTCCTCGTCTTCGTCGAGGACGCCCTGCGGGTAGGCGACGACCATCACCTCGCACGGCGCACGCCGGAGAACGTGGTCGACGGTGGGGCTGAAGAACCGGGATTGCCGCCGCCACTTCGGCGCCGACCCGAGGATGATCAGATCGGCTGCCGAGCTCTTGGCCTCCTCGACGATCGCCGGCCCGATCGCCCGTGCCCGCACGACTTCCCCTTCGACCACAATCCCGTGCTCGGCGGCGAGGACGCGCGCCTCCGCGATCGCCGCGACCGCCGCCTCCTCCGCGTCGAGCATCGGGTCGTCGATCGGACAGTCGAGCGGGACTGCGATCACGTAGAGCGTCCTGACCGTCGAGTGGCGCTCCTCCGCAAGGCGGATCGCCGTCGCCAGCACCTCCTCTCCGATCGGCCCGAGCTTCATTGGGACGAGGATTTGCTCATAGGCGCCCTCTACCTCAGGGACGAGGTCCGGCTGAGCTGGAACGACGCGGCCGAGGAGGCTCTGCCGGCCGGAGGTCCGCGACGCCACATAGATGCCCGCCCCGAGGATCAGCCAGAGCGGCCCGACGATCCTCGTCTCCTCGTGCGTCGCGAGCGCCGTCACGAAGATGGCGAACGTCAACGGCGCCCCGACGAGCGCTGCGACCGGTACCTCCGCTCCGCGGATGCGGACATTTCCGGGCGCGCGGAAGGGCCGTTCGAGGTTGGGCTCCTGAAAGCGGAGGCGGATGACGGCCACCTGCGCGGCCGTGAAGGCGAGCAAGACGCCGAAGCTGAAGAGTCCAGCCAGGAAACGCACCTCGGTGCCGAGGAGCTCTCCGAAGATGAGCAGGACGGAGGCGATCAGCGCGGAAGCCACGATCGAGGACGGGGCGATCAGCGTCCTCCGGTTCAACGTTCCGAACGCGTGCGGGAGCATCTCGTGCTTGCCCAGCGAGTAGGCGAGCCGGCCGGCGCCCGAGATCGAGGTGACCACTGCCGACAGCAGGACGAGCACGCCGGACAGGCCGATCGCGATGCGCACGATGGTCGATAGCAGTGCGGGCAGGGGCCCGTCCAGCGCGTCCGCGAGTCCCATGAGCGGGGCTCGGAGCCACGTCGTGCCCAGGTCGCTCGCGTACCCGCCGGGAGCTCCTTCCTGCGGGTGAGCGGGGAACGCCGAAATCCCGACGATCGCGATCAGGACGGAGACGACGACGACGGCTCCGATGCCGGGAAAGAGGCTGCGGGGAATGGTCTTCCCGGAGTCACGCGTCTCGGCCGCCAGGTTGGCCACGGTCTCCAGCCCCGTGTACGCCAGCATCGCCAGCGGCAGCGCAAAGGCGATCGAGTGCCATGTTGGCGCCGTTCCGAGGTCGATCCCTTCCGACAGGCCTTCGGTCGCGAAGAGGAATGCGAAGCCGAGCACGACGAGCAGCAGGTGGGAGGCGAACGCGACGGCCGCGACCAGGACGGCCGTCCGATAGAGGCTCGTGCGCCGGACGAGGCGGACTCCTGCCACGCCGAGGATGACTGCGATCCCCACGACGACGTCCCACGGGTCGCGCGTGATCCCCTCCCACCCGATCGCGTGGCCCAGGTAGTGCGGGACGAACAGCCCCGCCAGCGCCATCACGATCAGGTAGTCGAGCAGCAGCGCCCAGCCGGTGAAGAATCCGAAGGGATCGTTGAAGGCTCGGCGCACGAGCATCGCCGCCCCGCCCGTCTCGGGGATCGCGGTCGTCCCTTCCGCGTACGAGAGCGCCACGACGAGGAACAGCACCCCCACCGCAAGCAACACCCACGGCGTGAAGCCCAGGGCGAACAGGGCGACCACGCCCAGCGCGAAGTAGATCGAGGAGGCGATCTCTCCGTAGGCAACCGCCGCGAGCGAGGGCACGCCGATGACCCGCTCGAGGCTCGGACGCTTCTTAGCCATGCAGCCGCCGCGAGATGTAGAGGCGGAGGCCGCCGCCGAGGATCAGCAGGCTCCCCAGAACCAGTCCCAGTCCGCCACCCACGCCGGCGGCGATCGTTCGAACGATCAGCACGAGGCCGAGGGCAACCAGGAGCCAGGAGGCGGCAACGGTCATGCAGCTCGCTGCCCCGCAGCGATCAAGACCCGGGAGGTGCTGTGCTTCAGGACGTAGTCCACGGTGCGACCGAACAGGCGCTCCTCGCGTGAGACACGCCGCCGCGGCGCTCCGAGGATGATCAGCTGGGCGTTCCGGCGCTCGGCCTCGGCCACGATCTCGGGGCCGGCCGAACGGGCTCTCAAGAGCCGGTCGACGGCGCGGACGCCGTAGCTCTCGACGAGGGCGACCGAGTTGTCGAGGGTCTCGTCGGCTGCCTCTTCAGCATCGAGCATCCGCACGTCGAGCGGGAGGTCGAGAGGCACTTCGATCACGTGGACGACGGCGACGGTCGCGCCGCGCTCCGAGGCGAGCCGCGCGGCCGCGACGAGCGCCTCCTCCGACTCGGCGGTGCGCACGACCGGGACGACGATCGTCCGGTACTCGACGGTGAGCGACGGACCGAGGATGAGCTCCGGCGCACGCACCGTCGCGCTCATGGGTGCACGAATGACTTGCCGGCGGTAGATGGCGTAGCCGACGAATCCAAGTGCGATCCAGCCGAATCCGGCCCACCGCGTCGTGGAGTCCTGGACGACGATCACGATCCACGCGATGAAGGTGCCCGTCCCGCCCAGCAGCGCGAACAGAGGCCAATCCACGCCGCGGATGGTGAGATTGGGTCGGGCCCGGTACACGAGCTCCTCGTCGCGCCGCCGGTAACGCAGCGCAACGAGCGATGCGTGCGCGACGGTGAACGAGAGGGTGGCTCCGAACGAGTACATCGTGCCGAGAAAATCCGTCTGCCCCGGCAGGATCGTGATGATCGGTAGGACGCCGGCGAAGACGACGAGCGCGAGCCACGGAGTCTTGAACCGCGGGTGGAGGCGCCGGAACCAGAGTGGGAGCTGGCGGTATCCCGACATCGCGTAGGTGATGCGCGAGGCACCGATCACTCCCGCGTTCGTCGCGATGAAGAGAATCGTCGCCGCGAGGACGCCCACGTAGAGCTCGAGTCCGTGCAGCAGTGTTCCCTGGGAGAGACCGAGGTTCTCCACCACGCCCAGCACGGGGTCGTTCGTGAAACCACCCTCGTCCGGTCCGAGGCCGAGCTTCGTCACGGATTCACCGTCACGCTCGAAGACGGGCAGCGCCGACAGAGCGATCGCCGGCAGGGTGAAATAGATCGCGAAGACGGCGAGCGCGATCAGCTTGTACGCGTTGGGAACGTTCCGGGGCGGGTCCCGCACCTCCTCGGCGAGATTCGAGACCGTCTCCACCCCGGTGTAGGCGAGCATGGCAATCGGGATCGCG
Organism: Actinomycetota bacterium; assembly: GCA_013695385.1. Classification (GTDB taxonomy): domain Bacteria; phylum Actinomycetota; class Thermoleophilia; order Gaiellales; family Gaiellaceae; genus JACDAN01. The sequence goes on from JACDAN010000221.1 coordinate 8,192, forward strand.
ATGAAGAACTGGCTCCACGTCGGCGCGATGCCCAACTCGACGTTCGAGGTGAGCGTCCCGAGATCGAACACGAGATAGAAACCGATCGCCACGAGCAGCGCCTGGGTCGCGAAGTCGACGACTGCGAGGAAGACGTTGAGGCTCGCCGCCTCCTTGACGCCGACGATGTTCACGGTGACCAGGAGGACGACCACGATCGCCCCGACGATGATGTCCCACGGGTTCTCCCGCAGCGGCTCCCAGAACACCGACAGGTAATGCGGCACGAAGAAGGCCGAGATCGCGACCGTCGCGATGTAGACCAGCATCTGCGCCCAGGCGGCGCCGAAGCTCGCGATCTCGTTGAACCCATGGCGCGCGAAGCTCGACGACCCCCCGGCTTCGGGGTAGCGGACGGTGCCCTCCGCATAGGTCGCCGACGTTGCGGCGAAGATGAGCCCCGCGATGACGAAGACGAGGGGTGTCAGGCCGAGCGCGAAACCCGCAGTGACGCCGAGCGCGTAGTAGATCGACGAACCGACATTGCCGTATGCGGTCGCGAAGAGGGCGGGCGTGCCGAGTACGCGCTCCAGTCCTTGCTGACGCCGCCTTCGGCGTGGCATCAGGGCACTCTAGGTGTCTACGCGGCGGTCAGCCGGAGGAGCCGTCCGCCGAGCGTCACCGCGTAGAGCTCGCCACGCGGGTCCTCGCCCCAGGAAGACAGGCCTTCGAGCGTCACGCCTTCGCGGCGCACGCCGCGAGCCTTCCCGTTGACCGTCTTGAAGCTCCAGACGGCCCCGGAGCAGGTGTCCCCGTAGAAGTAGCGGCCCTGGGCGGCGGGCACCGCCGTTCCTCGGTAGACGAATCCTCCGGCGACCGCGCACTCTGCGCCCGAGAGGGAGTAGACGGCCACCGGAAAGACGAGGCGTCCACGTGGGTTCGGCGCCTTGCTCTCGTGACGGGCGCGGCCCTCGTACACGTCCCAGCCGTAGTTCTCGAGGCCCGGGCTCCGTTTCCGGGTGAAGCTGATCTCCTCCCATGAGTTCTGGCCCACGTCGCCGATGTAGAGGTCGCCGGTCTTGCGGTCGAATGAGAACCGCCACGGATTTCGGAGGCCGTAGCCGACGATCTGCGGCTTGGCGCCGCGCTTGTCGACGTTGATCGCGATCAGCTTCCCGAGCCGGGTGCCGAGGTTCTGAGCCCTGTTCTCGGGATCGCCGCCCGACCCTCCATCTCCCATTCCGACGTAGAGCCGGCCGTCGGGACCGAACAGGTTCTGCCCGCCGTTGTGGTTGGGGTAAGGCTGGTCGACGAACAGGAGCTGCCGCAGGCGGCGGGCGCCGCGGTACTCGACCACTCTCGTATCGCCGGCGCGGTCCGTGTAGTTGACGTAGTACTTCTTCGTCTGCGCGTATCGGGGGTGGAAGGCGACCGAGAGAAGCCCCTGCTCGCCGCAGCAGCTCACCTGCCCACGGATGTCCAGGAAAGGTCGCGCTAGGAGGCGTCCGCTCTCCACGACGCGGATGCGTCCCTTCTGCTCGACGACGTACAGCCGGTTCGCCTCGTTCCGCGGGGCCGTGACGTGAACGGGCGAGTCGAAACCGAAGGCGACTGGGACAAACTTGTATCCCGGCGGCACCATGATTCCCGGCGTCGCCGCAGGGGCACTCGAGCTCGTGGATGCGCCCCCGCACGCGGTCAGCGCGAGGGCTACGACGACGCCGGCGACGACCCTGGGCACCATGGCGTCAGGCTACCGACGGCAGTCTGTCCCGTCGGACACCGATGCAACGTCGTGGGCGAAGCGAGACGCTAGCCGTGAATAGTGACGAGCAAGGGGATGATCAGGATCGCGACGATGTTCGTGATCTTGATCATCGGGTTGATCGCGGGGCCGGCGGTGTCCTTGTAAGGATCGCCGACGGTGTCGCCCGTGACGGAGGCGGCGTGGGCGTCGGAGCCCTTGCCTCCGTAGGCGCCGTCCTCGATCAGCTTCTTGGCGTTGTCCCAGGCTCCGCCGCCCGAGGTCATCGCGATGGCGAGGAAGATGCCCGTGATGATCGTCCCGATCAGCAGACCGCCGAGCATCTCGGGGCTGATGATTCCGACGACGACGGGGAAGACCACGGGGATCAGACTCGGGAGCATCATGTTCCTGATCGCGGCTCCCGTCACGATGTTGACCGCTCGTCCGTAGTCGGGCCGTCCCGTGCCCTCGAGGATCCCGGGGATCTCGCGGAACTGGCGCCGAACCTCCTGCACGACCTGGCCGCCGACGCGACCGACCGCCTGCATCGCCAGCGAGGAGAAGAGGTACGGCATGAGGCCCCCGATGAAGAGGCCGGCGATCACCCACGCGTTGTTCAGCTGGAACTGGACGTCCGTAAGACCTTCGTCGCCGAGCTCCGTCGTAAAGCCGTCGAAGAGGATGAGGGCCGCGAGGCCGGCCGATCCGATCGCGTAGCCCTTCGTGACCGCCTTGGTCGTGTTCCCGACTGCGTCGAGCGGATCCGTGACGGCCCGGACAGATTCGTCGAGCTCCGCCATCTCGGCGATCCCGCCCGCGTTGTCGGTGACGGGTCCGAAGGCGTCGAGCGCGACGATCAGTCCCGTCATGGCCAGCTGCGCCATGACCGCGACCCCGATCCCGAAGAGGCCCTCGATCTTGTAGGCGACGAGGATCGCGGCCGCGATTACGGTCACGGGCAGCGCGGTCGCCTGCATCCCGACGGCGAGCCCTTCGATGATGTTCGTCGCGTGTCCGGTCAGCGAGGCCTTCGAGATCCCCTTCACCGGCCGCCAGCGGGTTCCGGTGTAGAACTCGGTGATCGCCACGAGCAGGAAGGTCACGGCGAGGCCGACCAGCGTGCAGCCGTACAGATTCCAGAACGGGAAGCGGTCGCTCTCGTACGCAAGGGTGACCGGAATGAAGAGGAG